>DORI01000096.1 GCA_003512365.1 Crocinitomicaceae bacterium
TCGATTCAAAGGCTTGCTCCTTCCCAATAAAGGACCTATAGCGATTGCTTTTTTCTCTCATAAGGTTTTAAGATGGCTTTCACCTTTTTTTCTTTTGTGCATGTTAATATGCTCAGGATACATCTCGTTTTTTCAGAAGGAAATATTTCCAATGTTACTTGTTCAGCTAATGTTTCTACTGAGCCCATTGCTTTCGCGGTTAAAACTTAAAATTCCAGTTATTTCAACTGCAATTCATTTTTACAGCATGAATATTGCACTTTTTATTGGATTTTTTACTTACTTAAAAGGTGTGAAATCAAGTGTCTGGGAACCAACCAGTCGTGTTCCGTAACAATTACCTTGATTTGAATTCTTGAAATTTTCGTTTTACAAAGAGCGCCAAACCATAGTCACTTGCCGATCTGAAAAAATTAAGGTCCATGTTCATAAAGTCAACGAAATCATCCATTTCTTGCTCATCTATTGAAATAAGATTGTAAGAATTACACGTGCGAAGGTATTCCTTCAATAATTCACGCTGTTTATCCGCAAATCTTGCCTCCGCAACCCATCGTTTACTGCGTTCTTTTTGGGAAAAAGTTTCATACAAAAAGGTAATTGGGCTTTGCAACACATCAATCCCTGTTACAGAACGTGTTTTTCCAAGTGCCAATTTTTGCCTTTCCTCTTTAATTTCTGCAGCTGATTTAATTGGGCGCAAAATAACTTCATTTAGCTTTTTTGATTTGTATTTTAGAACAATAACTTTATTTAGTCGACAAGAAATTTCTTCGTTAACAATAAAGGTCTCCTTCGGGTATTCTTTAACAGAAACAACAATTGTATCGAATAATCTAGCTTGGACAGTAAACCAACCGTCTGGTTGACCAAACATTGCCGTCCCTCGCGACTTGTTGAAGACGACAACATGGTAAAAGGATTGAGGTCTCAAGGTATCAATAACCCTCGCTTTGACAGTAATCTCTGAACAATTAGATTGCGCCTTGCAATTTTGTAAAAAACTTACAAATAATAAGAGTAGAACAATCCTATTCATTTTATATTATTGGCGTCTTAAAATACCAATCGATGGAAATGTAATCCAAAGCGAGAAGCAAAAAAAGAAGCATTGGCAACGCGATTGTCGCGAAGAACCATACCGAAATCACTGAAATCTTTCCTAATATGCTAACATCATATCGGACTGGCGCTACCAACAATGCCTGAACATGGGAGGCGATAACTGCCTCATCAATGTTATCAGAATATGTAATATATTTCCGCAACAGGGTGTTGTTTTCAAGGACATAGCTTCGAAGCGCGGCATATTCCTCATTGGATAGATCTTGATAAGTACTTTCAAAAACAATATTCTTATCCTCTAGTTCTTTGCGCTGTTGTAGATTTTTCTGCAAATTTCTAACCCTTACTCCCATCAAGAAACCAAAAATCGTTAGCACCCATACTTCCAATAAAAAACCAGCAACGATTAGCACTAGAGAAGATACAAAAGCAAAGATTAGGAGAAATAAATCCCTTCTTTTTTTTGCTAACAATTTTACCATTTGGCCACCATCTAAAGGATCTAAAGGAAGTAAATTTATACTATTCAAAAATAGAAAAAGTACCGATAAATTTAAAAGGGATGGCACTTCGAAATAATTGGCAGTAAAAAAGAAAATTGTTCCAAATATTACTCCTGGAATTGGACCAGCAAGCACAACAATCAAACTTTCTTTTTGAGAATATTTATCCTTAAAACCTTGAACGAAAGCACCCATTAAAGGAATAAAAAGCATTTTAACACTTTTGTATCCAAACCATTTCATGGCAATAAAATGTCCGAATTCATGAATGATCAATACCAACACCAAGTGGGTGATAAATTCAAATTCATGGTCAAAGAAAAGTAGGAAAACACCGATGAATAAGACAATTGAAAAGATCGTCAACCCCCAGTTGCTATCTTCAGATGGTTTTGCTAAAACAGGCTTTTCAGGAAAGTCAAAAAAATTACTCATGTATTACATCCCTGGTATTCCACCCATGCCTTTTAAACGGTTCATCATTCCCATCATGTTTCGCGGGTTACTCATCATTTTCATCATCTTGCGCATGTCCTCGAACTGTTTCAGTAATTTATTTACTTCTTGAACATTCGTTCCACTTCCTTTGGCAATTCTATTTTTTCGAGCCATGTTCAAAATACCCGGATTTGCTCTCTCTTTTGGTGTCATTGATAAGATAATCGCTTCAACACCTTTAAATGCATCTTCTGGCACATCAACATCCTTCATGGCCTTACCCATTCCCGGAATCATTCCCATGAGATCTTTAACGTTACCCATTTTCTTAATCTGTTGAAGTTGCGCTAAAAAATCATTCAAATCAAATTGATCTTTCATGATTTTTCGTTGTAAGCGTTTGGCTTCTTCCTCGTCAAATTGTTCTTGTGCCTTCTCAACAAGTGACACGACATCACCCATTCCTAAAATCCTATCCGCCATTCGCTTTGGATAGAAAACATCCAAGGCATCCATTTTCTCACCTGTACCTACGAACTTTATAGGTTTGTTAACAATCGCCTTAATTGAAAGGGCTGCTCCTCCCCTCGTGTCACCATCAAGTTTAGTTAAGACAACACCGTCGAAATTTATTTTTTCATTAAACGCTTTTGCAGTATTTACAGCGTCTTGTCCTGTCATGGAATCCACCACAAAGAGTGTTTCACTCGGTTGAATAGCAGATTTAACGCGAGCAATCT
>DORI01000056.1:0-1003 GCA_003512365.1 Crocinitomicaceae bacterium
ATTTTAAGCGACGCTTCCGTAACTCGCTGAATCACTATTCTCATGCGTACTCATTTCTTCGGTAGGGATCGTTCGAATCTTCTACCATTAATTGTACATAAGTTTGATAACGCGACGCTGCAATATCTCCTGCTTCAACGCCTTTTTTTATGGCGCAATGTGGCTCATTGAGGTGCTGGCAATTATGAAATTTACAGGCATCCATTCGATCGCGCATTTCAGGGAAATAATGAGCATAATGAGCTTTTTCCAAATCAATTAAACCAAATGCACGNNTGCACGAATACCAGGCGTGTCAATTATGTATCCGCCACTTTTTAAGGCATGCATTTCTGCAAACGTTGTCGTGTGTTTTCCCTGCTCGTGTGCCTGCGAAATCTCACCTGTACGCAAAGAAAGCGATGGGTCCAAACTGTTTACTAAGGTACTTTTCCCAACACCAGAATTACCAGTAAACAATACTTGTTTATCCGAAATATCCTCTTTTAAAAATGCAACATCGCCAGGTTCTTCTCCTCGAATTGCCTTACACGTGTAGCCGATCGCTTCGTAGAGTTTTATAAGTTCTTCAAGAAAAAGAAGTTCCTCTGGATTTAGTAAATCAATTTTATTGAACAACAAGGTAACCGGTATACGAAAGGATTCGGCAGAAACAAGCATTCGGTCCACAAATGCCAATTGCGTAACAGGAGATTTCAAGGTTACCACTAAGTACATCCTATCAATATTTGCAGCGATAATCTGCATTTGCTTGCTCAAGTTGGTAGATTTCCGAACGATGTAATTGTCGCGAGGAAGCACATCACAAATGGCGTATTCAGCCGTGTCATCTTCGTAGTGAAAAGCGCGTTTTTCAACCAGATACGCGATCGCCTGCAGCTACAGGATTGGTGGTTTTAAGTCCGTCAAGCCGCAACTTACCTTTAATTCCAGCGCTGATTACCTCTCCCGAAGGTAATAAGATAGAATACCATTTCCCAGTTGATTTCAACACAAGCGCTTG
>DORI01000056.1:1022-4400 GCA_003512365.1 Crocinitomicaceae bacterium
ATGTTGATTTTTAACGTTTTCTTCCGACAAGGTAGTATCTTCGTTTCACATGCTGAGTAAAATAACAGTTATATCGTGTTTTTTTTGCGTTTCAACGATTTATGCGCAACTCAGCTCAAAGCGCGTGAAAAAGCAATTTGTTGAGCAAACTATTGTACTTGACAGTTTAAGTCTGGTTCCTGGTTCTTTAACAATTTATAAAGCGGGAGAGAAGCTTTCGCCTAATGCATATTCCATTTCCGATATTCGAGCCACGGTGAGATTTAACAGCAAGATCAACGACACGCTTTTGTTTCAATACCAAGTATTTCCTTATGCTTTTGGTATGAGATATCAGTTGCGTGATACAAGCAAGATTTTTTCGCAGCAAAAGGGAGATCGCGAAAAATTTTTAATCAATACCACACCTTACACTATTCAAGATGTGTTTGGAGGAAAGGAACTGAACAAAAACGGCAGTATTTCGCGGGGAATAAACTTTGGCAATAATCAAAATTTAGGAATCAATAGTTCCTTGAATTTAGAATTAGCAGGCGATATCGCTCCGAATTTAAAATTATTGGCTTCAGTTTCGGATGCGAACATACCCATTCAACCCGATGGGAATACCAACAAACTACAAGAATTCGATCAGTTGTTTATTCAAGTTTATAACGATAAGGTAAAGTTAATTGCTGGAGATTTTTGGATTGATCGGCCAAAAGGTTATTTTTTGAATTATAAAAAACGAGGGCAGGGATTAACTTTCAATTATTCCGCAAAAGGTAAATGGGGAGGAATATGGAAAACCCAAGAAAGTGTGGCCTTGTCAAAAGGTAAATTCAACCGACAATTGATTCAAGGTCGTGAGGCAAATCAGGGCCCGTATCGATTGATTGGCGCTGACAATGAACCCTTCATCGTTATTTTAGCGGGAACAGAGCGCGTTTACATCGATGGAAAACTTTTGGAAAGGGGACAAGATCGTGATTATGTTATCGATTACAACAGCAGTGAATTGGTTTTCACAACGCGAAATTTAATCACAAAAGATTCTCGAATTGCCGTGGAATTTCAGTATTCAGATCAAAGTTATGCCCGGTCCTTGCTACAATCATCAACCCATTACCAACGAAAAGGAGTGCATGTTTGGTTCAACGTTTACCAAGAGCAAGATGCAAAAAATCAAAATTTACAGCAGGAATTATCCTTGTCACAAAAATCATTTCTCGAAGGAATTGGTGATAGCATTCAACTCGCGCGTGTATCAAGTGTGAATCAAGTGGGATACATCGAAAACCAATTGCTTTATGCCATGATTGATTCTTTGGGTTATGATTCAGTACTCATTTTTTCGAAAGATCCTGCTACTGCTGCTTACAGAGTGTATTTTCAGTATGTAGGTCCAAACAAAGGAGATTATGTTTTTAGTGAGCAACTTGCCTTAGGCAAAACGTACAAGTGGGTAGCGCCTGTTGGAGGAATTCCGCAAGGTGATTATACTCCGTCACGTCAATTAATTACGCCAAGGAAACGTCAATTTTTATCCTCAGGCGCAAATGTCAAGCTCAACAAAAACAACTCGATAGAAACTGAATTTGCGCTAAGTCAGTTCGATATTAATACGTTCTCTACTCTCGATAATGCCGACGATATTGGGCAAGCAGGAAAGCTTGCATGGGAAAATGTGCAGCATTGGAAAAGAGACAGCTCTTCGTTTCGTTGGCGAAATACCTTGGATGCGGAATGGTTATCTACATCTTTTGCACCAATCGAACAATTTCGTACGGTAGAATTCGACCGTGATTGGAATGTTCGGGGAAGAAATTACCGTGGAAATCAATACTTGGCGCAATACAAGTCGAGTGTGGAAAGTGCTAAAAATGGAAAAATGAGTGTAGTTGGCCAATATTACCAAGTTGGGGAGCAATTTGATGGAAAGCGTTTGTTTTCTGAAGGAAATTGGCGCCAAAAAGGATGGAATGCAACATGGGACGCTAGTTATTTACAATCGAAATCTACAGAAGAAAATGGCTTTATCCGTCATCGCGCTGCTCTTTCTAAAAATCTTGGAAAATTCACCCTAGGATTTATTGATGACCAAGAATTGAACACCTTTTCTTCGCAACAGCAACTTAGTTCGAGAAGTTATGCGTTTTACGATTACCAGTTCTATGTTTCGGCAGGAGATTCTGCGATGCAACAATTAAAGATCTTCTACCGAGAACGATACGATTGGCGACCGGACAGCTCTGCAAATTTGAAAAATGCGGCGAAAGCAATTTCCTCTGGTTTAGAGTACAAAATTAAGGGTCTCAAACAAGTCCAAGTGAGTTCTTTAATAGGTTGGCGGAGGTTGGAAATATTGGATAGCACATTGCTACAACAAGACCCTGAGAATACGGCAATCGGACGTTTAGATCTTCAGTACAAAACAAAGAAGGGCGACATTACATTAAATACGTTTTATGAAATTGGCGCCGGACTCGAACAACGAAGAGATTTCGTTTACATCAAGGTTAATGATGGGCAAGGGGTTTACACTTGGATTGATTATGACGGCGATGGGATAGAGGATTTGAATGAATTTGAAGTAGCTCAGTTCATCGATCAAGCAAGTTACATTCGGGTTTTCACGCCGAGTAGCGATTACACTAAAACGTATAACAATGAGTTCAATACAGGTTTTTTCTGGCGTCCGGAAAGGAGATGGAATAACAAAGATGGGATTTACAAGGCGCTAAGTTTGTTTTCTGATCAAGCTCGGTTTAGGGTTAACAAAAAAGTAGGTTCTTCGGATTGGGAGAGTTTGTTAAACCCCTTCGATGCAGCCTTGAATTCACTTGATTTAATTACAACGAACTCCAGTATACGCAACAGTTTGTTTTTTAACCGAACTTCTGCAATTTTTTCTGGAGAATACGTAATTAGTCTAAATCAAACCAAGACTTTATTGGCAAGTGGTTACGATGCGAAATCTACACAAAGTCAAGAACTTAATTTGCGTTGGAATTTCCTTCGGAAGTTCACGTCGGAGTGTAAAGGCTCAATTGGAAATAAGATATCTGCTGTGGATTATACGCAAAACAGAAACTACACCTTGAATTTTTGGAATGCTCAAGCTGAGGTTGCATTTCAGCCGTCAACAAATTTGCGTTATGGTGTGTCATTTAGAAGAGGTGAAAAGCAAAACATCCAAGGAACAGAAACACTTAAATTACAGGAGTTTTCTGGAAATATCAAGTGGAACCAGACTCAAAAAGGGAGCCTACAAGGCGAAGTAAAATACGTGAACATGAATTTTGCAGGGAATGCCAATTCTGCCGTAGGATTTGATATGTTGGAAGCATTACAGCCGGGAAATAATGTGGTATGGAACCTTAGTTACCAGCGTTTTGT
>DORI01000279.1 GCA_003512365.1 Crocinitomicaceae bacterium
TAGTCGCTCTACCCCTAACGGAAATTGTATCAGAAAATGACTTTTTTGATTACGATGCAAAGTACAATGGCAAATCTCAAGAAATTACACCGGCCCGAATTTCAGACGAAAACAAAAATAAAATTCAAACGAGTGCGAAAGAAATTTACGAATTACTAAATCTTAAATGTATAGCGAGAATTGACTTCATGTTAGTAGAAGATATCCCTTACGTTATAGAAGTGAACACAACACCTGGTTTTTCTGATGCCTCAATTGTTCCTAAAATGCTAAAGACAGCTAATATTTCAGTTGGTGAATTTTGGAGTCAGATTTTAAAAACCGAGCTTTAATATTGAGCCATTGCATTTAAAACCTTTTCCATCCTATCTACAATTTGTGTAGAACTACAGGTAAAATTATTCACCGTAATGGCAAAAGCGAGTTTTTTACCGGTTGAACTTTCAACGTATCCGGCATAAGACTTCACACCGTTAATTGTTCCACTTTTGGCAATGATTTTACCTTCTCCAGCCTGCCCTTTACATAAATTTCTCAAGGTTCCGCTCACTCCAGCAATAGGCAACGTTCTTTTAAAGGCTTCCGCATTCGTCGATTTCGACATGTAGGTAAGTAAACTCGTGAAATGTGTCGCACTAATTGCATTGGACCGCGACAAACCACTCCCATCTTGCAAAACAAGTCCTTTTGTGTCTATATTTTTCTGTAAGAATTTTTCTATTTGAGTCAATGAAGAAGTTGTTCGACCATCTCCTGTAAAATGAAATCCTATTTGATTTAATAGTCCTTCAGCAAAAAGATTTACACTTTTTAAATTGGTCCAATAAGCAACTTCTTCCACTGTTTTTCCAAAATGTTCCATGACAAGAGTCATTTTAGTATAATCGCGATTTGAGAATGTAGAATTTGTACGCACCCCTTTATAACCATCTTCAACCTGAATACCTGCTTTAGCTAATGCTTTAAAGAGCTCCAAGGCCAATTGAAATTCAGGATCTGGCATACTTCCTTTCACTTCAAATGAAGATTGGTTAGCCGGTAGTTTCCCCTCAGCCGATCTGTCAAGAGAAAAAGGAGCGCCATATAAATAAGAATTATCGCCGCTCACACTTGCAGCGTACACATTGTTTTTATAATGTAAACCAGGTACCTCAGGGTAAACGGAAACAATTGCGGATTTGCTTCCTGGTGAAAAAGTTTTGAAATTAACCTTGACTAAGTTGTCGTAAAAATTTAACCCTCTCGCTGGAGCGCCGTAATAATTACCAATGTCATTCCAATCCCAACCATCCGGTACACCTGAATATCCAAATTCAGAACCATCAGCAATTAATGATCCTTCGATGAATTTTATACCGAGTTTTTTGAGTGAATCCACCCAAGAAGTCAGAAAATCAAGCTCCGTTCCCTGATCGCTGAAGTATTTACTTCCAAGACTTACATCGCCTCCACCTCGAATAAATAAATTCCCTTTTAAAATACCATCCTCATTGATTTTTCCATCGATGTAAATACGCGTGCTAGGTCTGTGCTGAGCCCCTAATAGCTCAAAAGCTGCTGCAGTTGAGAACAATTTGGTAGTAGATGCGCTGGTGATTGCCAAATTAGGCTGATATGCTGCGATTTCTTTGCCGTTTTCCAAATTGATTACTTGAAACGAAATTGCGGCACTTCTGTTAACAGGGTCTTTCACAAAGTTCGATAGGGCCTGCTGTATTGAATTTTGTGCTTCAATATTGATATTTAGCACTAAAAAGAATAGAAATAAAATGTAATTTTGCATCGTTTTCATACCGTCTAAGTTCACTTAAAATTTGTTCTTAACGAGGATTAAAACAAATGAGTTATGAATAGTGAACTATTAAAAACTCAATAATTATACCGTAGTCGAATGCAGCGTCGAAAAATTAAGGTGTTAAGAATCATTAACCGGTTCAATATCGGTGGACCTACTTATAATGCTACCTTTTTATCAAAGTTTTTATCCGACGACTTTGAAACCTTACTTATTGGAGGGTTACCTGAGGAGGGAGAATCTGATTCGCTTCACATTCCGCGTAGTTATGGTTTAGAACCTTTGCTGATTCCTGAATTAAAAAGGCAGCCGAACTTTTTTAGTGACAGAAAAGCATTGAAAAAAATTAAAGAGATAATACGAGAATTTAATCCAGATATCGTTCATACGCATGCCTCAAAGGCGGGTGCTTTAGGACGAAAAGCAGCCATCGACTGTAAGGTGCCCGTTATTGTCCACACCTTTCACGGACATGTGTTCCACTCCTATTTCGGAAGCTTTAAAACACATATCTTTAAATTAATAGAACGCCGACTTGCGGCAAAAACAAATGGTATAATTGCCATATCAGCACTTCAGAAAAAAGAACTTTGCGAGCAGTACAGAATCGCGCCAGAAAATAAAACAACGGTGATTCCTCTTGGGTTTGATTTGCAAAAATTTCAAGTACACCAACAAATAAAACGAGCAAAAACGAGACAAGAATTTGGAATTCATGATGATGAAGTGGCTATAGCCATTATTGGGCGCTTATCTCCTGTGAAAAATCATTCGTTTTTCATTGATGTAATTGCCAATCTGCATGCAAGAACGACAAAAAAAATAAAAGTATTCATTGTGGGTGACGGCGAAGAACGAGATAGGATTCAACAAAAAATAGAAGTATTGTGCCCCACTGCTCCCATATTATTTACTTCTTGGATAAAAGATATTTCTTCATTCAATCCAGGAATGGACATCATCTGTCTTACCTCCCATAACGAAGGAACACCTGTGAGTTTAATAGAAGCACAAGCTTGCAATGTTGCTGTTTTAAGCACCGACGTAGGAGGCGTTAGGGATATTGTAGAAGACGGATATACCGGGTACATTTGTCCACCCAATAATCTTGAAAATTACACAAATAAACTCCAAGAACTAGTGGAAAATGAAAAAATTCGAAATAAAATGTCACAAAATGGATGGTCCTTCGTAGAACATAAATTTGGTTACCTGAGGTTAGTTGGTGATACTGAAAAATTTTATAAGGCCCAACTGAAAAGGTTAGAGAAACAATACTAAATAGAATGCGAATATTTACAATATTAATTTTAATACTCCCCGTGTTTTTTTCTTGTAGAACACTCAATTCTAACGCTTTATTTCAAATTCCAGCCGGAGAGGAGTTTATCTACGATAGCCTTCCGTTAAAACCAAAAGAGGATTACAAAATTGGTCCAGGAGATCGTTTTAGTTTTGTTTTTGCTTCTAATAATGGTGAAAGGTTTATAAATGGGATATCAGGTTTCAATGATGGTGAAAACAACTCATTTGCGAGACAAAATAATATTAATGATTATCTTGTTCGGCAAGACGGAACCGCTGAAATACCAATTATTGGAACCTATCCAGTGGCAGGACTTACCGTAATACAATTTGAAGATTCACTGGTCAAAATCCTTTCGAAAACCTTTAAAAATCCATTTGTTCAGATTAGAGTTACCAACCAGAGAGTTATAATTTTTCCAGGAAGAGGACAAGCAAAAGTTGTTTACCTTCAAAACGTCAACACAACACTACTTGAAGCTATTGCACTTTCAGGAGGGATCGCAAATGACGGCAAAGCATATTCCATCAAATTAATGAGAAAAAAACCGTCAGGTAAACGAGAAATCTACAAAATAGATTTATCAACAATTCATGGAATGCGAGAGGCGGAAATGATTGTTCAATGCAACGATTATATTTATATTGATTATATTCCAAGGTATGCATCGACAATTCTAGATAGAATAGGGCCGTGGCTTGGGATAATTACTACATCCATGGCAGTTATTGCAATTTTTAGATAAAATTTAAATTATGTCAACAGGCCCAATAAAAAAAAGAGTACTAAACAAAGAGTTTAATCCTCTTATATTAGAGGAAATATTGAAAAGACATTGGAGGGCACCTATTTTTTACTCAACCATATTTTTGATCTTTGCCTACTTATACATAAGATATTCAGTTCCTATTTACCAAACGAAAGCTCTTGTTCAAGTTGTAGAGGAAAATAAAACACGTGACATTCTTGGAAAGGATGCACTAAATGTAGAAAAAGCACTGAACCTTAATCAAGAAGTAGAACTATTACGTTCTGAATTATTGATAAATAAGGTTATCGAAAAATTGGGTATTCACACAAACCTATATTCAAAAGGGACCATCCTTACTCAAAATTTATACAGAGAAACAGGATTCTCTCTTATGGTATATTCATTAAATGATTCTAGTCTTTGCGGAACTGAAATGCATGTATCTGTAGAAAATGACCTTATATTAATTGATTACGAAAAAAGTGGAGCGAAAAATAAGCTAAAATTAAAACCGAACAGTAGATTTAAAAATCCGCAATTCGATATAATGTTTAAAGTTAAGAATATTGATGAATTAAAAGAACATTGCGCTGAAAATGAAGTATATTTTGAATTTATTCAGAGGGAAAAATTAATAGAAGAGATCAAAGAAAAGTTGACAGTTATTGCCGTAAATCCTGAAGCAAAGACTATTGAAATCACTTATGAAAATTCTAATGCCAAATTGTCATACGATATTACAAAAACTTTAATAGAACAATATTTATTTTTTCAAGAAGAAATGAATATTAAAAATGCTAAAAAAACTATCGATTTCATTGATTATCAGTTGGATTCCTTATCCAGAGTTTTAGAAATTTCAAAGGAAGATTTGGCGAATTTTCAAAAAAGAGAAAGGTTGCCGAATATCGAAAAAATTGGAGATAACTTGTCTGAAAACCTAACAAATTATTCGAAGGTTATTTTGGAGCTTGAAGAGGAATTAAGCACTCTATATTTAGTTCAAGGTAAGTTAACAAGTAATCCGAATCGTTTAGATATTTACAAAGTAATACCTGAAATGATTGGTAAGAAGAGTTTTGAAGGCGCCGTGATTCGTCAGATAGAGGAACTTAATGATCTTTTGGAAAAAAAGGAGGAATTATTAAAAGATGTTACACTTGAAAATGAAGCTATTAAAAGAATAGAAATTAAAATTCAAAATAAGATTTCCAATATACGAAGGAGTATGAAAGTCATTGAAGATCGAATTAAATCTGATAAACTCATATACTCAAGAAAATTAGGCGAAACTGAACAAGAATATTTCAATCTTCCAACCAAATCTATGGAATTACAACGTCTTCAATATATTCAAGATTTAAATAACAAATATTTCACCCTATTTACAGAAAAAAAGGTAGCCCTAGAACTGAGTAATGCAGGATATTCTTCTTCAACGCGCGTATTAACCCCACCAAAAGTTCCAACTTCACCGATTAGTCCAAGAACTAATCTTATCTATGGCTTAGCGCTCGTACTTTGTATTTTTTGTGGTCTCAGTATAATGATTTGGCGTTATTTGACATACAATGATATTATAAACTCAAATGATTTACAAAATATATTGCCTCCTCAAGTTTCCTTCCTAGGAATTGTTCCGCTACACAAGAAAAAAATGAAATTTTCTCAAATCGTTGTTAATGAGTCATCAAAATCGAGAATGGCTGAAGCGATCCGTACAATTCGATCTAACATGAGTTTTGTCAAAAAGGACGCAAAAGTGATAGCTATTTCCTCTTCAATTTCCGGTGAAGGTAAAACGTTTGTAATGTTAAATTTAGCAGGCTTAATTGCGGCAAATGGTAAACGTACAATTTTAATAGACCTGGATTTACGAAAACCTAAAGTTCATGTTGGTTTTAATGCAGAAAACATTATAGGTATGAGCAACGTCATCTCTGGATTAAATATTCTTGACGAAGTTATTAATAAATCGGAATTTCCCAATTTAGATTTTATCTCTGCAGGACCTAACCCTCCAAACCCGTCTGAGCTTATTCAAAGCGATAAACTTAAAGAAATAATTGAAGAATTGAAAAAAAGGTACGATATTGTCATGATTGATAACCCTCCGGTGGGAATAGTGTCAGATGGAGTTGAAATACTTGCAAATGCAGATATTCCCATATATGTATTTAAAGCTAATTACTCACAAAGGATATTTATACAACGTGTAGAGGAGTTAGTTAAAGTACAGAAAATTGAAAATTTAAATGTAATTCTAAATGGAGTTAAAACCGGTAGGTCGTTTTATGGATACGGTTATGGTTAT
>DORI01000232.1 GCA_003512365.1 Crocinitomicaceae bacterium
CCGAACAAGCGCCAAATTATATTGATTTGCCAAGGAAATAATGACTGCATTTAATTCTTGAATTCTTGTTCTTAATTCTTGGATTTCACCTTGATCTAATACAAACTCATCTCGAATTGGGAATAAAACCCCCATTTGGTTGCATTTAACTGAATCTAAAGGGAGACTCAGCAACAATAATTCGTCACTTAATATTTGTCGTACAGCGAAATCATTTGCAGTAGGGTCAACGATCATAAATGGATTACTTCCAACAGTAAAATAATATCCTAAAGGATTATAAATAGAATTAAGAGTGGAATTATTTGCGGCGTCAAGCGTCAATCCATTCCAAGGAATTGTAGTGAAATACGGCATTTCTGTTACATCTGGAATCGTAGCTATTGCTCCTTTTGCACCATTTGCAGTTAATTGTTGAATAACATTTGTGTAGGCATTCTCGAAATTATTTACAGAAGGTAAATTAGTAATTGTTCCTCCTGATTTTGCAAAATCTAAAACATCTTCAACACCTAAAAAAGAAGTGAAAAAGGTAGCATTTGTTGCTGTAACATCATTTAGTACACTAGTTGCTGTAGACGATGCCATTCGCGCAAAAAACGAATTAGACTGGCCATAATTTGCAGTCGCAACGTCCATTAATTTTAATCCCGGAATTCCGTAGTTTCCAAATTTAGTAGAGGAAGAGTACAAATTATCACTAAAAATATATCCATCACCTGTTGCTGAAACTCTAACTGGTGAAAGACTAGTTGCTCCTTTACAATCCGTTTTATAACCCAATTTTAGTTGAGCTAATCCAGTTAATCCTATTCCTACGGAAGTTGAATTGACAAAAGGTTGATTGATTAAATTCCCTCCAACAAGCGAAATTTGGTTGGAAATAAGCGCTGCCAATGAATTTTGTTGACCATCGTAATACAATGCGTCATTCATATAACCTGACGAGTGCGCACCCCCAATCATTACAAAACGGGTTGGATCAATTTCTCCTTTTGAAACCTCTGGTTTCTCATATTTTGGCTTACATGAAAGTAGAGCTGCTAATGAAATTAAAAGTATCCCCAACGAATATAATTTGTTGCTCATCTTACCATTTATAAATTAGTGAAAAACCTGGCGCAATTGCTTTTGTACGATAGGTACCAAACAAATTTGTTTCTGCATTTGTAGCTGTTCGTTTTAACTGAGTGTAATAAATTGATGCATCCATTGAAAACTTATCGGAAAATCTGTAGGTTAACCCTCCGGTGATATAGGCACGATTGGCATCTGGCGTTTCTGGAGTAACACTTTCTTCAGGAACAGGAGTAAAGCCAAATCCACCTCCAAAACGCAGATCTAATTTATCAATGACTTGATATTGTACACCACCGCGAAAAGCAAAAATACTTTTGTAATTTCTAGGGGACTTAGTATCTAAAAGAGACGCTGTGTTTTGTTCATAATCAAATGCTAACGTATCATAAGCTTTCCAGCCCACGTGATTAATATCCAACACCATTTTCAATTTGTCGTTGGGATTGTAAGCCCATCCAAGTGTCGTAACATTTGGCAATGGTAAAGCTCCAGTGAACTTACCATCCGGGAAATTAGGGTCTAAAGAAGTTGGAACAGTGAAGTTTGCTGCGCCGTTTTTCAATGACATATTTATCTGAGACCTATAAGTGATACCAACTGAAAGTTTTTTATTCAAATCGTAATGTATACCGGCATTAAATCCAAAACCCATTGCCTTGCCAGATAGTTCAGCGTGTCCATAATTACCTAATGAGTCTTGAACAGGTATATCCTTTTGAAGATTCACATTACCTGTTGACACAATGAATCCTGCACCAATGCCAATTACGTCAGCAATGCGATAGGAAAGCGTCGATTGAATAAAAATTGCCTTAAGTTCTAATCTGGTTAATGCAAATCGACCTATCCAGTTATCTTCCCATTGTACAGTTGATCCGAATGGCGTGTATGCCGCTAAACCAAGTTTTAATTTATCGTGTCTATGCGCTTGAAATAATCCATATGCCGAAAAGGGTGTTCCAACCGGATTTTTTGTTCGATATCCTTCTCCCGTAGCAGAATCAACAAATAATACATTTCCAAAAATAGGAGTCGAAGCAATATTAATTGAGTTTTCATTAGAAAAAGCTACCGAACCCGGATTGAAAAAAATACTTGCGCCGTCTTGAAATAAAGCCGTTCCAGCGCAACCCATACCTTGTTGTTTCTGACCTTGAAAATTTACTTGGAAGCCTTGAGCCCAAATAAAACCTGTAAAAAACAGTATAAATATAGAAATGCCTTGTTGCTTGATTTTCATAGTTTCAGCCAAATATAACGAATATTAATTTAACTTTAACCTTATAAAATTAAACGATATGACACAAAGTTTTCTCGCTATCAGCTTTTTATTTTCATTTACTTTCATAAACGCTCAATCCTTCGAAAAAGCTTTTGTTGTTTACACTTCTAAAGGTAAAAAAACTACCGTCAATAATATGTTGAACGATTCAAAAAAGGCAGATTGTATATTGTTTGGTGAGTTTCACGACAATCCTATTACACATTGGTTACAACTTGAAACAGCTAAATTTTTATCTGGTTCAAATTCTTTATGTCTAGGTTTTGAAATGTTCGAGTCTGATCAACAACAACTTGTCGACGACTATTTATCAGGAAAATTAACCGATAAGCAATTTAGTGACTCCTGTAGGTTATGGCCCAACTATGAAACTGATTACAAACCACTTATAGAATTGGCCAAGCAAAAAGGAATCCCTTGTATTGCCAGTAACGTAAAACGAAAATATGCTTCTTTGTTATTCAAAAAAGGAAGAGCTGCCTTAGATACACTCCCTGAATCGGAGAAAAATAAGTTTGCTTCGCTAGACTTTGAATTAGATTCTACCTTGTCTCAATATCGTGAGGTTCGTAAAATGGGCGGTCATGGAATGGGAATTGGGATGATGGAGGCTCAAGCATTTAAAGATGCTACAATGGCTATGCATATACAAAAATACCTTTCACTCAATTTTCAAGTATTACACTTTAATGGTGCCTTTCATTCCGATTATTATCAAGGGATTCTATGGTATCTAATGCAAAACACATCTTTCTTGGTTAAAAAGAAACTTACAATCTCTACTGTGAGTCAAGATGATATTACTAAACTTGACAAAGAACATTTTGGAAAGGCAGACTACATTATTTGTGTATCCGAAACAATGACAAAAACCCATTAGTCTCTCATTATTTTTTTTATTAATTGTTGTTTTATTAAATAATAGTTATATGTTTGTTTTTTAATATTTTATAGTAATGTTAATGAAATAATATTGCGCTTTAAAAAATCTAATTATTTAATACAATTATTTATGAAAACAGTTCTAATAGCGGGTGGTTCAGGAATGATTGGTCAAACACTTTCGAAGTTTTTGAAAAATAAAGGTTTTAACGTACTTATACTTTCACGCAGCAAAAAAAAAGCCGGTTATTTATATTGGAATCCTATTTCAAAAAATATAGAAGGGAAACACTTAGATAAGATTAATGTCATTGTCAATTTATTAGGTGAGAACATTGGTGAAAAAAAGTGGTCAAACAAACGTAAAAAAGAAATAATTGATTCAAGAGTGAACACCACAAGATTCTTGTTCAATACAAGAATTAACTTTTCCAACCTAGAATACTATGTGGGTGCGTCAGGAATAAATTGTTACGGATTTGACGATGGAATTATTAAGCATTCAGAAGAAGATGATTATGGAGTTGATTTTTTGTCTGAAGTTATAAAATCTTGGGAGGAATCTTCACGGCTTTTCTTGGAAAATCTTCCAGGTTCAATTTTGCGAATTGCCTCAGTACTTGACAATAACGGAGGAGTTCTTACAAAGATGAAGAGGCCGGTTTCGTTGGGGCTAGGATCTCCTTTGGGGAGTGGGAAACAACTTATGCCGTGGATTCATGTGGAAGATTTATGCGAAATAATTGTTCATTGTATAGAAAACAAATTACACGGCACTTTCAATGCAGTGGCTGCTTGTGATTCTAATAGAGATGTCATGCGCGCACTTGCGAAAGCAATGCATAGACCTTTTTTCATGCCTATGGTTCCCGTACAACTTCTAAAATGGCTGTACGGTGAAATGTCGGTGTTAATTTTAGGAAGTATGAACGCTTCAAATGAAAAGATAAAAGCCACGGGTTTTAATTTTAGGTATTCTAATATTGAAGAGGCTGTTAAACAATTATTAAGCAAAAAATAACAGCGCGAAACTAACACTTAATCGGTTAAAAACTTTGAAAAAAATAAAGTTATACGGAGTTAAAAGTGTGTATCTTTCAACTAAACATTTTGAATGGGGAAGAAAGATAAAATTTTTGTGTTAGACACATCCGTGCTTTTACATGATCACGACGCAATCACCAATTTTGAAGATAATTTTGTAGGAATACCCATTACGGTATTGGAAGAATTGGATAAATTCAAACTAGGAAATGATACCAAGAATTTCAGTGCGCGAGAAGTAATTCGTTTTATTGATAAATTATCGGGCAGTGGTTCACTTCAAGAATGGATTTCAATTGGAAAAGGACTTGGAAAGCTCCGTGTTATTATGGAGTCTGATCCGAAGCAGTTAAACGCTGAACAAATTTATTCCTCGGCAAAAAATGATCATAAAATAATTAATGCCGCCCTTCATTTGATGGAGCAAGAGCCTAAAAAAACGGTCGTATTAGTTACCAAAGACATCAATTTAAGAATAAAAGCGAAAGCCTTAGGAGTAACCGCAGAAGATTACGAAACGGGAAAGGTTACTATTCACGATCAAGACACGAGCTCTTATGCCATTGACGGGGTGGATTCTGAGGTAATACGCGAGATATTTACTAAAGGTCATATCGAAGAGCAAGGTCTGTTAGGGAATAAAAAAGCAGTGAATGGTTATTACATCTTAAAAAATGGAAAGTCTTCTTCTTTGGCTTTCTATAATCACTTAACCGATCATATCCAGCGTATTGAGAAGGAATTTGTGTATGGTATAAAACCAAAAAATGCGGAACAAGCATTTGCGCTACATGCCTTAATGAATCCTGAAGTTAAATTGGTTGCGCTACAAGGTGTTGCGGGAACAGGTAAGACACTATTGGCTTTGGCGTCGGCCTTAGAACAGCACAAACAATTCAATCAAACAATTCTGGCACGACCTATTGTACCCCTTTCCAATAAAGATATTGGTTTTTTGCCTGGCGATGCTAACGATAAAATTGGGCCTTATATGGAACCTTTATGGGATAATCTAAAATTTATAAAATCCCAATTTGGCGAGAATGAGAAAAAACACAAGGCAATTCTTGAAATGCAAGAATCTGGGAAGATCATCATAACACCTTTGGCATTTATTAGGGGAAGAAGTTTATCCAACATAATGTTCATTATTGACGAAGCACAGAACTTGACTCCTCATGAGGTAAAGACAGTTATAACGCGTGCAGGGGAAAACACAAAAATAGTTTTTACGGGTGATGTACATCAAATAGACACCCCATATTTGGACGAAAATTCCAATGGTTTAGCGTATTTAATTGATCGCTTGAAAGGTCAAAAGCTTTTTACACATGTAAAACTGGAGAAAGGTGAACGCTCAGAACTAGCAAACTTGGCTAATGACTTATTATAGATTTATTTGTACAGTAGGAGACCTATGGAGAAATAAATAAATAAGCCGGTTACATCATTTAAGGTGGTAATAAAGGGTCCAGTTGCTAAGGCTGGGTCAATCTTATATTTATTCAACATCAACGGAATTAGTGTTCCAAAAATAGCTGCGAACAAAATGACTGTAAAGAGAGAGATACTTACCACAAAACCAAGTTGCGCATTCTCAAACACATAGGCAATTCCAAAAATTAAACTCGCTAGCAATAGGCCGTTGAGTAATCCAACGCCAGCTTCACGTACTAGTTTTGGCATTATTTTACCAAAATCCTTGTCTCCTCTTGCCAAAGACTGAACAACAATCGCAGAAGATTGAACCCCAACATTTCCACCCATCGCAGTTATTAACGGAATAAAAAATGCCAATGCAGGAATTCGGGTAATACTATCTTCAAATCCAGAAATAACTTTTGCGCCTAAAATTCCACCCATCATACCAATTACTAACCATGGCAGTCGAGCGGAAGATATTCGCCAAATACTCGCATCGGGTTCGATTGGGTCTGAAATACCTGTCGCAAGCTGGAAGTCTTTATCGGCCTCCTCTT
>DORI01000111.1 GCA_003512365.1 Crocinitomicaceae bacterium
TGCAAAACTAGATCTATTTTGACCTTCAAAATTATAGGTTAACCCAATCCTTGAAACAGCTTTCGTGAGTTCATTTTTTGGATACGAAAATATCTTTTTGAATGGAAAAACGCGGGTTAAATTAGCGTTCATAATCGGACTAATCAGTGCAATATTTTTAGCAACAGAATTTTGACGAAGTGACCATTTTAAGCCCATGGTAAATGGCTTTCCAGGAAACAACCGATTGATGTTAATGTCGGAATTGAAACTATTACTGAAATATTCTGGATTTATGGGATCTAAATTATTTTGTGAATTGTTATCAGAAATTAAATTTACACTAGATGAAAAATTCCAATAGGGAGAAGCCTTGGGGTCTTGTCGGTGTGACCACATCAAGCTAAATTTATTCTGATTTGAATTAGACGGAAACCCCAGTCTGAACTGCTGAAATCCAAGAGATAATTTACCAGTGAATCCATATCTTTTGGCATAATCTAAATCATTTCTAAGTCCCCAACTACCTCGATTGTAGAGGTTGGCATATAAAGTTGTTTGCAAAAAATCATTTATTGGAATGTAATAACCGAGATTCTGAACTCCAAAACCATAAGCAGAAAGCGGAACAAATTCGGGAAAAAGCAATCCTTTAACCTGTTCTTTTTGCTTCGTTGGGATTAAAGCAAAAGGCAATCCAAGAGGAGTAGGAATGCCATTTATGTGCAGATTTAATGGTCCTGTAACAATGCGCTCATCTGGAACAATAACTCCTCTTGCGAGTTGAAAATGGTAGTGAGGATCTGGTAAGTCGCAAGTAGAAAGTTTTCCATGCCTGAGGTGCAATTCATCGTCTTCATGTTTCTTTGCAATCTCCATTCTAAAGTACAATTCTTCTTGCTTTAGGGAGAGTTCTTCTAAATATCCTTTTTTTGTTTTTGTGTTATATTTTAACGAAACACATTGTATGGTTTCATTTCCCTCCGTAAAAACTGGAAACTCAATTTTATTACTGTCTTTATCGTAGGAGTATCGCGCTTGTAGTTCATTTTTTTCAAGGTCTATGCAGATATAACCTGCTGTCATTTCAATGCCGTCCATTTGAACATTCGCCTGTCCATACAGATGAACTTGTTTCTTTCTAACGTCTTTGAAAATTGAATCACGAGCGCTGTATTTGATTATGGATTTTACTGACTCATCGTTAACGATAATGTTTTTATTCTGCTCATTTTGACCCGTAACCTTGCCCGATAGTTGCATTATTAACAATGCAAAGAAGAAAAGTAGACACTGACGACGTGAGACTATCAAACCTTTGGAACTAATTTTGTAAAGTAGCACAAAACTACCAAATTTAACCAAGTTAATGAAGAACGTAATTTTCTTTATCTTATTGAATACCCGAGTAAAAATACTCATTGTTTCTCTGTTTATATGGTCGAATGTAGAAGCTCAACTAAATCCAATTAAAACGGTCGTTATAGATGCTGGACATGGTGGAAAAGATCCCGGTTGTCATGGTGGCTATTCAAATGAAAAAGAAGTTTGCTTGTCAATGGCGTTAAAATTAGGCGCTATGATCAAAGAAAAATATCCCTCCATAAAAGTAATTTATACAAGAGACAAGGACGTTTTTGTTGAATTGTTGGAGCGTGCAAATATTGCAAATAGGGCGAAAGCAGACTTGTTTATCTGTATTCATGCAAATGCAGGCAGCAATGTGGCTTATGGGTCAGAAACATATGTGCTTGGTCTGCATCGAACAGAGGCACAACAGAAAGTAATGGAAAGAGAAAACTCAATTATTGAATTAGAAGACGATAAAGGTGCTAAATATAAGAATTTCGACATGTCTCCAGAGGCCATTATTGCTATGCAACTTCAAGGGTCGGTATTTAGAGATTATTCCATACGTTATGCGGAGCAACTTCAAAAAGAATTTAAAAAAATGGGGCGTTTTGACAGGGGGGTTAAGGAGGCAGGTTTTTACGTTTTATACAAAACGGCAATGCCAAGCGTGTTAATTGAAACTGGATTTTTAACTAACCCATCAGAAGAAAAATTACTTGCAGATGCAAATGGTCAACGAGAAATGGCACTTGCCATGTTTAAAGCATTTGAACGATATTACAACCAATTGTCTGGGAAAGAAACTAATGAAATAATTAATACCAATCCTCCCCAACCGGATAAAACTCCAATCAATACACCAGCTCTACAAGAAACAAAAGACAGTACAGGCTTAGTTTTTAGAATACAAATTGAAACCTCTGATAGGAAAATACCTTTGAATTCGTCACGGTTTAAAAACTTGGATATTCACGAATATTACCAAGATAAATTATATAAATACTGTACAGGTGAGTTTAAAAATGATATCCAAGGAGCAAGACAACGAAAAATAGAATTGATAGAACAAGGTTTTAATAATGCTTTTGTTGCAGCTTTTTTAAACGGAGAGCGCATTAGTATTGAAAAAGCTATTAAATTAGCAGAAAAGAAATCAGATTGAGATTTTCAAAAGAAATAAAAGCCGCTGTTGTTGCCATTTTGGCCATAGTTTTACTCGTTTTAGGTATAAATTTCTTGAAAGGTAACAGCATTTTTGGTGGTGATAGAGAATTCTACGCCTATTTCCCAAATTCAGGCCAATTAACGGTTTCAAGTAATGTCACTTTGAATGGTGTTACGGTTGGAAAAGTG
>DORI01000001.1 GCA_003512365.1 Crocinitomicaceae bacterium
TTGTTAGAATCGAGAATAAAACATACGGCGTTTGTCGCGTTAATGGCACCTTAATACCGAAAGAAAGATTGCGATTAGTAGCACATGCTACCATGAGTATTGATGCTAAAAATGCGCAACGCTAAGTGAAAAAACAGCTTACCATTGTCGGAATTCTAATTTTGACCCTGTTAATTGCAGATCAGGCGATTAAACTATACATCAAGTCAAACTTTTTACCTTGGGAATATCACAATATCCTTGGCGAGTGGTTTAAATTACGCTACACCGAAAATCAAGGAATGGCTTTTGGCACTACTTTCGGCGCTGCATTGTGGCATAAGTTAGCTTTGAGTATTTTTCGGCTTGTAGCAGTAGTTTTTATAGCCTACTATATCATTCGAGAGGCCCGAAAAGGTGTTAAAACTGAGTATTTAATTGCAATCGCATTAATTTTCACAGGAGCAGCGGGTAATTTGATTGACTCTATGTTGCACGATTTTATTTTTCCTTTCAATCCCTGCCATCAATATAGTTGGATGGAAGGAACTGGAGCTTTTGAAAAATGTGGGGATTTCCCAGAAGCATTCGAGGTACGTCACCATGGATTTTTACTAGGTAGTGTGGTTGATATGTTTCAATTCGATATGAGGTGGCCAGAATGGATGCCCCTTGTCGGAGGAAACGAGGTTTTTCCGGCTATTTGGAATCTAGCTGACGCTTGCATATCAATTGGTGTTTTTATGATGCTTATTCGGCAACGGGTTTATTTTCCGAAAAAATCAGAAGAAGCCTAGAAATTCCACTTCATACTTCTATCGTCTAAAATTGCGAACGATAATTTATAGTCGGCGCGCATTGGCATTTTATTTCCCGCAGATAAAACTCCATACAATCCAATACGTAATCTCCTTCTCGAAATTTTAAAGCTTCGTTCCAAACCAGCTAAGGTTTCAAAATGTAACCAATTGTATTCCTTCACATACAAAGCGCCAGCCCCCAAAACAAGTCCCAATCTCGTGTTCTTCATGAATGGAATTTTATTGATTATGGCACTATTGTCATGATGTACAATATGAAGTTCGGTTGAATAATCTGTTGTCCTTAGTAAGGTATCGAGTCCTTGAAATGAATACAAAGGATTGGAGAACCATATGGGATCACTTCTGCGTTGAAATTTAAAGTCAGGCTCGTACAAGTTTCGTGTTGACAAGAACTTTCCGATTGAAAAACGATAATTTGTGGTGCCAATAGTACCAATTTTGAATGCTTGTTGAATATCAAATTGAATGTACTCATGGTCAATGTCGCTACCAAAGATAGTCGGAATACCACGTTCATAATTGAGATAAAATGTAGGCCATGCAGAACCAAGGATTACTTTACGATAAGGTTCTCTCATGAATTTTTGCATTGGCGTATAAGAAAGTGTGATATCCGTTAACATAGCTTGATAGGCATCAAAATCCATAAAGTCTGTGTTCGGTATCCATTGATCAAAAAATGTTACTTTATTCAAACCTTTTAAAGATCTTCTTTCTGAAAATTCGGCACTCAAATCTAAATAAAAACCATTGAAAAGCTCGTATTCAAAAGAAGTCCGCATTTTCGTTGCTTCGATAAAATTTTCACGCTTATAAATTTGAGTAATGGCATCATATCCTCTAATTACGTCAAAATCATGGTTAATTGACCACCTAATAAATCCCTGATGAAAGGGATCGAATCGATATTTCCACCACGTATCTCCTTTCACATCGTTATTCAACACCCCGTAGGAAATCCGAGTGTAAGAATCCAAGGTCCTTTCGTCTTTCCACTTTTTGAAAAAGTCGAAATTTGGAGTAAAACGAGGACCTCCAATAAACATTGGCTGAACAATTGTGGCTAAAGAACCTAGAGTCCATTGATATTTTTCTGCACGGTTCCTATGATCTATTCCGAACCATAGAATTTTAAGTGCTGTAACTTTATTAAATATGGCATCGACAGAATCGAGGTACTCTTTTCGGTTCTGTGCATCGCGAATACTATCCTTTGCCTTAATAAATCGAATTTCTTCATCCGTTAATATGAGCTGTCTTTTGTCAGACCAAAAGGATGTATCTTTCTCATACGCTTCTTTAGAGGTAACTGCAACTTCATTGTTAAAGAATTTTTTATTGAAATTAATTTCAAAGTTATAATTACTAAAAACTGCTTCAGTCACACAATTGGATTTTTCACCGCCATAAGTTCCTCCGTACTTAAAAACTTGTTTTTCTAAAAGACAAAGAGAATCTCCCGGATGAGAAAATGTTTGTTCAATTGTGAAGTAATCATAGCGCTTTAAATTCCCTTTGTTTAAGGTTAACTCTATTTTTTCAACAAGCCATAAACTATCAATCACGTATATGTATCCCTCCAACGTAGTGGTGGCAACATTTCTTGGAATTATTTTGATTTTTGAAATCTTCTGTCCGTTACGCTCAATTTTCTCCTCTAATTTATAACGATAACTCAATATTCCAGGAACTGAAATTGGAGACATGATTGGATTTTCATGTAAATCGTCTAATTGCAACAAGTTTTCGAAGAAATTGAAATTGGATTTAANNACCTCAACAAGGTTATAATTATCTGTCCAATTTGGTTTTTTGTCACCAACTAGGGGGTCGTCATCCTTTTTCGCATTTTCTTGTTTTGCTTTACGATCTATTTTTTCTGTTGCTTTAATATAAACGTCAACTTTATGTTTGTGATTCCAAAGATTCATTTGATCTCGCTTGTCCACGACCTTTAGCATGATATCCCTACCTGGATTGTATTTTTTTGCAGATAATT
>DORI01000179.1 GCA_003512365.1 Crocinitomicaceae bacterium
TTCAAATGCTGATAACGTTTGTTCAAAAACGTGAATTATTTCTTTCTCCGAAAGTTTACCCTGACTTTTTATTAGATTGCTTAAATCCTCTCCTGAAAGCAATTCCATGGCAATAGCCAAATAGGAGTCATTTTCTTCGAAATCCAATACACGTGTAATATTTGGATGATCTAACGAAGCCATAATCCTTGCCTCGTTCTTAAAACGTTCTCTAATTTGCTTATNNGCTGCCTTGGTTCCCAAGGATTCGTGCACACCCTCAAAAACGGAAGCCATACCTCCTTCCCCAATTAGACGATTGATAGTATACTTCCCAATTTGTTGACCTATATAATCCATAAAATCGATTTGAATAAAGTTATCTAAATACCATAAATGAGAAGCAAATCAAACCCATTATTTTTAAATACTTGCACTTATTTTTTTAATTCGAAAAATATATTGTAAATTACAAACATGAAAAAACTAACCGTCGTATTATTTTTTTCTCTTTATTCATATTATTGTTCATCTCAAAGTGGCACAACTTACTTTGCCCAATATAGAAATTTGGCTGATAGTTTAAGCACCGCTTATGGTATTCCGGCGTGTGTAATTCTCGGTGTTGCCTACTTAGAATCCGGAGGTGGAACCAGCGTAGTAGCAAAAAAACTAAATAATCATTTTGGAATTGTTGGTAATTGTAATTATGCCGTTTCACGTCACAAAAGTAGGTATCGTTATTATTCAAGCATCAAGGATTCCTACATCGGGTTCTGTAAATTGGTTGCATCCAAAAAGATGTACGCTCAAATGAAAGGTTCTCCTGATTGTAAATTATGGTTAAAGAAAATTGCAGCTACTGGCTATGCTGCTGATGCAAACCGATGGACAACACACGTGAATTCAACTATAAAAAAGTACTGTCAATAGAACAATATTTGTCCTGGTTGAATTCTTGTGTTTTTTAATTTGTTACGCTTCATCAATTTATCCACGGATGTACCCGTTTTTCTCGAGATGCTTGAAAGTGTTTCTCCTGATTTAACAACATGTTTTCGTGATGATGTTTTCACATTTTCTGATTTGGATATTTTATCCTGCTTTTCAGTTGAACTTATCTCTACTTTATAAAATTGAACTTGAGACATTTCGTTAGCTAAGTTGGCATCAAAATTTGCCAGATTCCCTGACTTGACAACTAATTCGTTAAAAACACCTTTAATAAATAATTTACTTAACAATTCACCTCCTTTCGCATTAAAATGCAATTTATCAGTGAGTACTAAATCCCGTTTCGACCAATTATACAAAGACCCCCATCCACCCATGGCTGTGTTCAAATCAAAAAAACAACATCCTAACTGTTTTGAAACATCAGCGAATATTGAATTCACAAGTTTTTGACTTTGAGGGGTTCTACCGTTGCTGCGCGTATCCGGACAACTAGATATTACAAGAGGTACTGAAGGGAACTGATTCTTTAGTTTTGTTAAAAAACCAAGAATTGATTTTCTGTAAGCAACACTATCTATTGCACCGTATGCCTCATTAGTTCCATATGAAAAGAGCAGAATATTAGGATTTAATTCCTTTAATTGATTCTCAAAATATTTTTCATGTTGAATTAAGTGGGTAAACTGTGCCCCAACAAGTCCACTGCTTTGATAACTAATACCTTTTTGTGAATTGNNTGATATGCTTGTCAGCGAAGTAAAATCAATAGTATCTATAGGTCTTTCAGAAACAACAGTTAACACATATAAATTCTCATCAACTTTTTTATTTGAAACTTCCTTTACAAATGGCATATTGCAACGAATTGGTAGCGTATCTGAAGACGAGTGGTACCAAATTTTCAATTTATCTGTTGCTTTTCCTCTAAATTTACTTGAAACAATCATTTGTAAACGAGCATCCTTTTCCATCGTAATTTCATAGCCCATTAGCCCAATTTTTCGATTTTTAGGTTTCAAAAATGTTGAATACGAATATGTGCCACTTATTTTTGATTGCGTACCAGTTGGCCCAAAACTAGCACATAAACTATAAGGGAAAAACATTCCCATTCCATCACCGCCAAAAGAATTTTGCAAGGTAGATCGTATTACAGATGTTATTCTTTCACCCTGAATATGCGAATCTCCAAAATGAATAATTGTTAAATTTNNAATTTTGTCCTGGCGTGAAGTTTTTAAAAACAACTTCTAATTCTTGCAAGTTGGAAGCCGAAACAAACTTATACGAAGGCAGCGTGTCTTGACTTCGATAAAATTGAGTAATGAAAAAAACTAGAATTGAAAATAAATAAATGGTTGTATTTCTTGATCTTTTAATTGGATAACAAGTTGGACTATAAGTAAAATAATGAACGGCCATATGATCAAAGGTAATAATTTGATTTTGTCAAAAATCAAGCCCTTTACAAATTTAGGAGTAAAAATAATTAGACAAGAAATTCCCAAGACTATAAGTACCTCTGGACGTGCGGTCCAGAAACCATTAAATTCATTCAAATCCACCGAACAAATTATTTTTTCTATCGACATAAAGGAAGCCTCAAAAGATGTAGCTCTAAAAAATATCCAAAGAAATCCAACTAGATGAAAGGTAATCAATAAACCAAGTATATTTGAAAAGACTATGTTCTTTGGAAGGTATTGACTTTTAATCTTATGACCTATGAGCAATAGACCATGAGCAATTCCCCAAAAAACAAATCTCCAATCTGCTCCATGCCAAAATCCGCCAATCAACATTGTAAGAAAGATAAATAGATAGGCATTGAATGCACCATTTCTATTTCCACCGAGGGGAATATAAATATAATCTCTCAACCATAAACTTAGTGAAATGTGCCATTTTCTCCAAAATTCTGTTATATTAAAGGAACCATAAGGATTATCAAAATTTTCTTTTAAACGGTATCCAAGAATCAAAGCAATTCCTATCGCAATATCGGAATAACCAGAGAAATCAAAATAAATTTGAAAGGTGTACGCATACATGGACATCAAATGTTCGAATCCAGAGAATCCATCTGGATTATCATGTAATAGATCAACATACTTAGCTAAATAGTCAGCGATTAATAGCTTTTTAGTAAAGCCAATGCAAATTCGGAAAATCCCTTCCTTCAATACACTAACCTCCAAAATTGTCGGTTGATTAATTTGAGGAAGAAAATCCCTAGCTCTTACTATAGGTCCTGCAACCAAATGTGGGAAAAATGTCATGTAAAAAGCATNNAGGAAATCCCAATTGGCAAAAATAGATTTGCCTCTGTAAAATTGGTATCAAAAAAGGAATTTAAATTTCCAATAAAAAAGTTAGTATACTTGAAATACAACAAAAAAGAAGTACTGTAAATAACAGATAAGATCAGAATTAATTTTCTTTTTGTTCCCTCGGATTTTGAAATAGCTTTAGCAAGAAAAAAATCACAAATAATTACACCAATGAACAAGAGTAAAAAAGGGCCACTCGACTTGTAATAAAAAAATAAACTAAACAGAATTAAGTATATACGTCTCCATTCAGATTTAGTAGTAAAGAAAGCGTATCCCAAAAGAAAAAGTGAGAATAATAAAAGAAAATTTATTTCGGTAAAAAACCATGGCTTTTCGTATGAAAAAGAAAATAAACTCTCTATTATTTCAAATATACTATCCATTTAATAACCTCTATCCTTTGCGGCATTTAAAGAAATAATTCTAGATCGGATTCTATAATTTTTTGTTGGGGGATTAAAATTAAATGGAAATAAGGAACTACCTTGCATAAAGTTGGAAATATATTCCATCCAAATTCGATAACCTTTAGAACTAGGATGTCGATTGTCCGTAGATCTCGGTAATTGAAGATCTTTTGAAAGATAATACCTACCTGCTTCAGCGGTTTCCTCAAATACTTTATTTATTCCTTTATCTTCCTTAAAATTTGCAGGACCTATCCATAGATACGGAATATGTTTTATCTTTTCATGAAAAAGTTTGGCTGCTTTACTTCTCTTCGCTATGTCTTTTGCATAAAGCTCGTTTAAGCCCATTACCACAAAAATGAACGTAGGTTTATATTTGCTTATTGCCTCTTCTATTCTCGTGGAATAAGCAAAATTTAAAATTGTTGCTGAATTCCATACAAAAACGGATTCTAACCTATGTCCATTAGCACTACAGTAATCATTCAATGCATAACAAATCCCTCCTGCCTGAGAATCCCCTATTAGCATTATTCGTTGATGACTTGAGTCCTCTTTATCCGCGTAACGCGGTAAATCGGGCAAGAAAAATATTTTCGTATTAGTTGTATCTTTTACTTGATTAGAGTCTTTCGCAACCGCTACTTTTGCTTCTCGTTTATAGCTATCAGCCTTTTTTCTTTTCACTTGAATGATTTGTTCAATTTCATTCATTTTTTCTGAATTATCTGACCCAACAGCACTAATTTTCAAAAGTTCTATGTCACCAATGCGTATGCTTAGAGGCAAAATATCGTAGGAATAAACTAACAATATGGGTATAAGGATAATTAATGCACCTATAATTGTATATTTTCTATTTTCCATCTACTCTAGAGGACAAATATAGCGGTAAGATCTAAATAACAAAATATAATGTTTTAGATTTTAAAAGGGTAAGAACTTAAATCAGAATTCAAACAACCATGTCAAAACAATAGCTTTAAAGAATTGCTTTTAATCAATCGTTTTTATCGGCCAATAAAGAAGTAAGAGTCTTGCTTTTGTGTTTTTCTGGGTCGTAAATCAACTTGAATTTTTCAACGCCTTCGTGGTAGTCAAAAAAGTAATGGTAATTATTCTCGATATACAACAGGTACAAGTCATACCCCTCACGAACGCGCTCCGCAAACATCATGTATGTAGATTTTTCATCCTCAGGATTTACGTAGTAAGTTGCAAAAAACAAATTACCTCCTTTATTGAACACGAGCTCTTCTTTCGGGAATTTATTTAATTTCATAACCTGTTGGATGGCTTTTTTAGTAGCAGCCTCATTTTCCAAGTGGATAAAGAAGTTCCCTGCCCCAACTTCTCTGAAGTCTTCAATTTCAACGTACTGACAAAAGCTTTGAAAATTAAATAATAGAACGAAGGAAATGCAATGTGCTATTTTCGATTTTTGTAGGGCGTTTTTACCCTTTATGATTAGATTTTTCATGACAAATAAGATTTTAGGGATTTAACGGTTTTTAGTTGGTGTGATATTTCTGCTTTCAAGAATGGCAGGATCGTATACTACTGGTATTCTGCTGCCACCGGAATTAACATCATAGAAATAACGGTAGCGGTTTTCGATGTAATAAAAATAAATATCCCAACCCGTTCTGTTGCGCAGACAGGTAATGAAATACACGAATTCCTTGTTGATGGGATTCACGTGATAACTACAGAAATATAAATTGCTTCCGCTGTGAAACTCCAACTGTTTGGAAGGAAAACCGTTCAATTTAACTTTCTCTGTAATGATGCGCTTAGCTGCGGATTCCGAACTTACGTGTACAAAGTAATTTCCTCCGCCATATTCGTTCAAGCTACCCATATTCAGGTATTGAGCACATAAAGACTGCGCAAAGAGCATAAAAAGGAATACGGGAAAGAACTTCGCACGTATAAAAAACACAAGCGATTTTTGGCTTGATACAAACAACTTTCCTTTCTTGGAAAAACCTTGGAGAGATTTCATGATAAGAGTTTTTAATTAGGACTTCGCAAATTCAAGGTGTGCGACTTCACCGGTGCAAAAAGCATTAATTTTCCTAGTAAGTACTCTTATATCATAAATCTAATTTGGGACTAAAGGTATAATGTCATTTTTCGAATTAGTTACAGAAAATGGACTTAATTCTATCATGGAATCATGCATTGAACGCAGTCTAAAGTAGGATCTTCATCATCATAAGTTATCAATTCCCAAAAACAATCAAAATTTTGAACCATTATAATGTGATCAATATATTTATCCATTCCTGTATTATATAATTATATAATTCTATAATTTCGATAGTTTGTATATTGTTTGTTCTATCATTGATTCCAATACTATAAATACCTTATTTGGTGAACGATATTTACTATTTCACCATCAATTACATCTATTCGAAAATCAATTGAATTATCGACATTTTTGCCATAGGAATTATCATCTTTAAACGATACGATATAACTTAAGGTATATGCCGATTTTTTATATGCTGGATCTAATTCTTCATAAAAATCAATAACGGATTCTAATTTGATTTTTACATTTTTTTTGTCTTCTAAAATTCTAAAAGCTTGTGTAATAAAATACGCATCGATTGGATGTCTTTGATTATTTAATTCATCTGTATAAGGATTCAATAAAGAAAAGAATACAATTTGATCGTTCTTTGGTCCGTTGTCGTATAAAAAAGAGGATAATGTGGTTATATCTTGATTGGTGATGTGGCCTGTTAACAAGGGAACAACTTTTGCGTGAATTTCGTTGGTTTTTTCGATGTTTTTTGCATCTACGGGATTTCTTTGAGATGTGGCATGTAATGATACGAATGCAACTGCTACAAAAACAACTAATTTTTTCATGACTGTCAAATTTTAGGGTTACAGAAATAACTGGCCGCGGTGAGTTGGTTACATGAGAGGGAAATTGGAATAATTATATTTTGGATATGTTTTCTTCTTTATTTTTGGGATAAAAAATCAAATTGAATTTAACGAATATCAGCTTTCTCAACCATTTATTTAAATCATAAGGGAAGATGTTGGAAAGGAAATAATTGGTCTAATTTATTATTTAGTATTTGCATGTATTTTTCCAAATATTTCATTCAATAAAAATCCTAAAAATTTTGGTGCTGTTCTTATGTGAATTAAAAAGAATAAACTAACTTTACATCCTGTGGTAGGATAAACCCCATTTATTAGGGTTTATCATTCTTCGAAATGTTATGGCTAAAGGAACCTATATTTCTGAAAATTTGACTCGC
>DORI01000102.1 GCA_003512365.1 Crocinitomicaceae bacterium
CCACATCATGCCAGTAATGAGCACGGCGGGAGGAATAGCATTCCATAAATGATCGTCAAATTGCTGATTTTTAGCCATTGATAAATTGTGTTCAAACATAATGCCTCTTACTTGGTTTATGACATACTGTCATGTAATAATTCGGGATATCCTTAATTACATTAATTTTGTAAGGTCATGAATGAAATTCGCAATAAAGTCGATGAGAGTGGTTTAATTCAGTTGGATTTGGCACAGTTCAAACCTCACATGGAATTGAAGGGTGTGGATATTGCTGCGCAACTTTGGCAAGGATTGGTCATTAAAGAAAAAGAGTTTCGATCCTGGATTAAAACTACCGATTGGCAAGCTTTTCAGGGGAAAGCGGTATATGTGTTTTGCAGTGCAGACGCAATCGTGCCTACATGGGCTTACATGCTTGTTGCCGCTAGTTTAAATGGAATCGCTGCACATGTTACCATAGGAAAAAAAGACGATATAGAGAGAGAACTTATTCAAATGTCAATTTCTAAAATGAAATTAGACGAATTGATAAATGGAAAAGTAATAATTAAAGGATGTTCTGATATTTCTGATCCAGCATTTGCGATGGTTTGCTTGCTTAATAAACTTCAACCGGTGGTGCAATCAATTATGTACGGAGAGCCTTGTTCAACAGTACCGATTTATAAAAAAACAAAAGAAAAAAATGAAAATTAAAGCATGGATTCAGGCCATGCGCCTCAGAACGTTACCACTTTCAGTTTCTGGAATTATTATCGGAGCAGGACTCGCAAAATTTCAATTAGATTACTTGGAAATAACAGAGGAAAAGCAGTTTTGGCCCATCACCATTTTAGCGTTGCTTACAACCTTGTCATTTCAGATCGTTTCGAATTTAGCCAATGATTTAGGGGACAGCGAGAAGGGAACAGATAATAAAAATAGAATTGGACCCACGCGCTCCGTTCAGTCGGGTGAGATTTCTTTCTCTTCAATGAAAATGGCAGTTCGAATTTCGGCCGTAATTGCCATGATTTTGGCGTTTGGTTTGATTAATCAGAGTGCCCCGAATTTAACTTCACAAGCCAAATTTGTATATTTCATCTTAGCAATTCTATGTGTTGCAGCGGCAATTACGTATACCGTTGGCAAAAATGCCTACGGATACAAAGGCCTTGGTGATGCCATGGTTTTTATCTTTTTTGGATTAGTGAGTGTAATAGGCAGTTATATGCTTTATGGTTTTGAATATGAAAATATTATGTTGTTTTTTGCCGCAGCAATTGGGCTTTGGAGCACGGCAGTATTGAATTTGAATAATTTGCGCGATATTGAAAATGACCGTGCAAGTAAAAAAAATACGCTCGTGGTAAAAATGGGATTTAAGAATGGAAAATTCTACCATGCTTTTTTGATTTTAGGAGGATTTCTTTGTTGGTCGATGGGGATCATGTATCTCATGTTTCTTTCGTGGCATTTGCTCTTAATTTTGGCGCTTTTTCCGGCTTTTATTTTGCTTTTCCATCTTCATAAAATGATGTATATAGTTGAACCAAAAGATATTGACCCCGAATTGAAAAAAGTAGCTTTAGCCACTTTCGCCTGTGCTGCGGTATTTACTGTTTTATTGAACTATTCATTTTAAACCAATAAATTAACCGCTAGAAAAGGTCATTTTAGCCGCTTAAATTCGTGTTCTTCGAATTGTTTTCTTACTTTTGTTTTCCTTATAATTTCGCAATTTAGAATGGATAAAGTATCATACGTAGGTAACGCAGATGTGAATGCAATTGATCATCTCTACACACTATACCGACAGAACCCTGACAACGTAGATTTAGGATGGCAAAAATTCTTTGAAGGCTTCGATTTTGCAAGAACAAATTTCGAAGATGGTGGCGAGATTCCTGAGAATTTCAAGAAAGAATTCAAAGTGTTAAATCTTATTAACGGATACAGAACTAGAGGACACCTCTTTACGAAAACTAATCCGGTAAGAGAACGTCGTCAGTATTCACCAACATTAGAGATTGAAAACTTTGGCTTAACACAAGAAGATCTAGCAGAAGTATTCCAAGCAGGGACAGAAGTTGGATTAGGAGCGTGTAACTTGAAGGAAATTATTCACCATTTGGAATTGACGTATTGCCAATCGATTGGTATCGAATATGTGTACATGCGCGACCCGGAAAGAATCGAGTGGTTGAAACATAAAATTGAACTTAAGAATCGTCCTCAGTTTGATAATAAGCGTAAAATTGAAATATTAAAAAAATTAAATCAGGCATCCGGTTTTGAGGCGTTCTTAGGAAAGAAATTTGTTGGTCAGAAACGATTTTCTATTGAAGGAGGAGAAGCCTTGATTCCTGCTTTGGACACATTAGTAAATAAAGGTTCTACCATTGGTGTTGAGTACTTTGTTATGGGGATGGCACACCGAGGTAGACTAAACACATTAACCAATATTTTTCAGAAACGTCCGCGTGATATTTTCTCAGAATTTGAAGGAAAAGAATTCGATTTTGAAACTACTTTTGATGGTGACGTGAAATATCACCAAGGATTTACCTCGCACATTACCTTGGAGAATGGTAAAAAAATGGGCTTAACCCTGGCGCCAAACCCTTCGCATTTGGAGGCGGTAAATACTGTAGTAGAAGGAATTGCCCGAGCGAAAATCGACCACGTATACCTCGATGAGAAAAAAGTTTGTCCTGTATTAATTCACGGTGATGCTGCTGTTGCTGGGCAAGGAATTGTCTACGAAACCATACAAATGGCGCAATTGGATGGATACCGTGCTGGAGGTACAATTCACATGGTGGTAAATAACCAAGTTGGCTTTACCACGAACTACCTTGATGCAAGATCATCCACATATTGTACTGACGTTGCGAAAACTACACTTTGTCCGGTATTTCATGTAAATGGTGATGATATTGAAGCCGTTGTGCAAGCCGTAGAAATTGCCATTGAATACCGTCAGCAATTCAACAGAGATATTTTTATAGATCTTCTTTGCTACCGAAAATACGGACACAACGAAGGGGATGAGCCTAAGTTTACGCAGCCGAAATTGTACGATATCATAGCAAAACACCCAAATCCAAAAGTGATTTATCAAAAGCAATTGGAAGCAGAGGGGGTAATGTCAGGAGCAGAAGCCAAAGCAATTGAAGACGACTACAATAACTTTTTGGAAAATGAATTTGAGGAGTCTAGAAAGAATGAGAAAGCTTTGGTTTATGACTTTTTAAGTTTGACATGGGAAGGATATCGTCACGGAACAGAAAAAGATTTTCTTCAGTCACCAAAAACAGGTGTTGATAAGAAAAAATTATACGATTTAGGGGTTAAGTTGGCGTCATTACCTGAAGGAAGAAAATATTTTAGAAAAATAGCCAAGATTTTTGAGGACCGTTTGAATGCAATTAAAGAAGATAAATTGGATTGGGGAACGGCAGAAATGTTGGCCTATGCCAGTCTATTAGTGGAGGGTCATTCGGTTCGAATTTCAGGTCAAGATGTCGAACGCGGCACCTTCTCACACCGCCATGCTGTAGTTAAAACCGAAGATACAGAAGAAGAAATTGAAACGTTGAACTTGTTGGCAGCTAAGCAAGCAAAATTTGAGGTTTACAATTCTTTATTATCGGAATACGGTGTATTAGGATTTGAATACGGTTATTCTCTTGCTCATCCATCAGGATTGACAATTTGGGAGGCGCAATTTGGAGATTTCTTTAATGGTGCTCAGATAATGGTAGACCAATTTATTTCTGCGGGTGAAGACAAATGGGCAACGCAAAGCGGATTGGTAATGTTGTTGCCACATGGTTATGAAGGTCAAGGTGCTGAGCATTCGAGTGGTCGTATGGAGCGTTTCCTTCAGCAATGTGCCGATTACAATATGCAAGTAGTAAATACGTCGACTCCTGCGAATCATTTTCATTTATTGAGAAGACAAATGGTGCGTGATTACCGAAAACCTTTGGTGGTATTTTCTCCGAAAATGCTCCTGCGTTATCCGGATGCGACATCAGCATTGAGTGAGTTGGCAACGGGGTCGTTCCAGGAAGTAATCGACGATGCGCAAGCGAATCCGAAAGAAGTGGACACCTTGGTATTATGTTCGGGTAAGTTTTACTACGAAATGAAGCAAAAAGCAAACGAGCTGGGTGTAAATTCAATGGCTTTTGTTCGCGTGGAACAATTATACCCACTGCCTCAAACACAATTAGAGGCAATCTTCGCTAAGTATAAAGCAAAAAATATTATTTGGGCTCAAGAGGAACCTGCCAATATGGGTGCTTGGACGTATATGGCCATGAACTTGAGACACATTCCACTAGTTGGTATTTGTCGCCCAGCCAGTGCAGCCTCTGCGGAAGGTTCTAAAAAATTACACGAGAAACGTTTGGCAAAATTGTACAAAGAGTTGTTTTCGTATGCAAAAGTGACTGTTTAATTTTAAGATAAAAGTATGTCAGTATTAGAAATGAAAGTCCCAAGTCCGGGAGAGTCTATATCAGAAGTAGAAATCGCTCAATGGTTAGTGAGTGACGGAGATTACGTAGAAAAAGATCAAGCCATTGCTGAGGTAGATTCTGATAAAGCAACCCTAGAACTTCCTGCTGAACAAAGTGGTGTTATAACGCTAAAGGCAGCAGAAGGTGATGTGGTAAAGGTGGGACAAGTAGTATGTTTAATTGACACTTCGGCAGCTCGTCCTGAGGGTACGGCACCGAAAGTTGAGCAAATAACGGAAGAACCGAAAGCCGCTCCTGCAAATGTGGCAGCGCCGAATCCGGATCCGGTGAAAAAAGAAGTTTCCTATGCCGCTGGGACACCTTCTCCGGCTGCAGCCAAAATCATGAGTGAAAATGGTATTTCCACAAAAAATGTGGCAGGAACAGGTAAAGATGGTCGCATTACTAAGCAAGACGTTGTCAATGCAATGTCTGCAGGATTTTCCACAGAATCTGCTCAAGGTTGGGGAGGCACGCGCAACCAAAACCGTGAAAAGATGTCCATGCTGCGCAGGAAAATTGCTGAGCGTTTGGTATCCGTAAAAAATGAAACGGCGATGTTGACGACCTTCAATGAGGTGGATATGAAGCCGATTATGGATATTCGGTCAAAATACAAAGATAAATTTGCAAAGCAGCATGAAGTGAATTTAGGTTTTATGTCTTTTTTCACCAAGGCGGTAACGGAGGCTCTAAAGTTATATCCTGCCGTGAATGCACAAATCGATGGGCAAGAAATGGTTTTTCATGATTATGCGGATGTAGGCATTGCGGTATCATCGCCAAAGGGGCTCATGGTTCCGGTGGTTCGAAATGCCGAACAAATGTCATTGGCAGAAATTGAACGTGAAATCAAGCGATTAGCTGTGAAGGCGCGTGATGGAAAAATCACACCTGACGACATGACGGGAGGGACATTCACCATCACGAACGGAGGAGTTTTTGGTTCTATGTTGTCGACACCGATTATAAATCCTCCGCAATCCGCTATTTTAGGGATGCATAATGTGGTAGAGCGTCCGGTGGCGATTGATGGAAAAGTTGAAATTCGTCCAATCATGTATGTGGCACTTTCATACGATCACCGTATCATTGACGGAAAGGAATCCGTTGGTTTTTTGGTGAAGGTAAAAGAAATGTTGGAAAATCCGGAACGAATGATCTTTGGGGCGAAAGACCCAATGGAGGTATTATTGGGCTTGTAACTAAAAGGCCATTTGGCGTTATAGGTCGCGAATTCTTCAAATTTTACAATGGATACTTTGCGCACTCCGCGTGATTATTTTGATTTCTTTGAGCCACAGCTGGCTTCCTCCACACCACAAGAATTGGTTTGCAGGTTCAATCAAGCGGTTGGCCTTCGTTCTTTTGGAATTGCCAGATCTGGCTATCTTTGGGCCTTGCGCCATCACTTAGTTCGCTCGGGTATTGACGTTGAGAATATTAAGACAGATGGTGTATGGTCGTTTGCACACCAAGTGGAATTAAAGAATGGGAAACTTTATAAAAAAAGCTAAATCTCTTGTAACTTTCCTACTGATTCATCATAGAAATTTTTTCATAAACTGTACTAAGTTTCATATATCATACCAACGTATGTTGTATATGCGTATATTAGTTGCGGGTATACGCTAGTTACCGGCAAGCATAGTTGAAGCACCTTACTAGACAAGAGGCATCTAAAATCTTAATAAAACTTTTCAGTCTTTGACTTATAGGTATCCTGTATCATTTTAATAAAAGCATTCTTATCACTTTTCATTATTGTTATTTCAGGACTATCTCTCATAATTGAATTTAATTCCCTCACATTTTCATCACTCCAAATTGACAATTCAACAATAATTGGAGTTAAAGCCAAACCCTTTTCAGTCAAGAGATATAGATTAGTTTTTTTATTATCGGGAAGCTGAGTTTTGGTAATTATCCCTAATTCTTCAAGACATTTAAGCTTGGAAGACAAAATATTAGTAGCTATGGATTCATCACTTTCAGTGAAGTCTTTAAAAGTTTTTTTGTCTTCAATCAACATTTGCTTAATGATAACCAAAACCCATTTATCCCCTAAAATATCAAGGGCTGATGTGATTGGGCATTCGCATCTAAATTTATAATCCATGTTTTGTAATCATTAATTTCTACTTGCAATTCGCAATTTATTTTCATTAATGCTTGCAAATTGAAAGTAATTATATATTTTTGCTTGCGAAACAAAAGTAATAATTAAACTTCAAAAAAATGGAAAATCAAGAAAAAAATCATGAAACCGCAAACGCAGTAAAGCCTGCATTCATTATGGTTCAAATGAAAGTTGATAGCCTTGAAGAGCTTAATCAACGCTATGCACAATTTGCAATCCCCATTTTACTTAAACACGGAGGTCAAATGATCGCTGGGACCCCTGTACCAAAAGTAAAAGAAGGAGATTGGAATGGAAACTGGGCCGCAGTCCTTCAATTTCCAAGTATGGAAGCTGCTGAAGGATGGTACAACTCAGAAGAGTATCAACCATATAAAAACCTTCGCATAAACGAATTACAATCTGAAGTAGGAAGAGTGGTAATTATTCCGGGAATGTAGATATAAACCAAATTAGATTATCCAAACTCAGTATATACTGAGTTTGGATTGTTGTTTAAAATCAAAAAAACTCAAAGCAATGAAAAAAGTATTAGTAACAGGCATATCAGGATATGTAGGACAGCATTGTGCTGCC
>DORI01000098.1:0-28095 GCA_003512365.1 Crocinitomicaceae bacterium
ATCATTTAGGTGGATACCTAAAACCACATCGAACCAATCGGCGCTTGGAATTTAACTATAGCGGTTCAACACTAATCTTGGATTTATTACCTTTGTTTGAAAAGGGAATCATACAACCTGAATTATTACCTTCCGTGGTATTGCCAGGAAAAGAGGCCAATAGGTTAATGAAGTCCTTGAGTAGCGAAATCGCTTATGATTGAGAAGTTCTTAGTGTCTTTTTTTTTGAGTCTGCTGGTTTGGAGATCTGTAGATGAGACCTCTCCTTTTTACATACCAACAGGATGGCTTGAACCTAGTTATTATTTTGAAGGCAATCCAATGACAAGGGACAAGTTTGAATTGGGAAGAAGTCTTTTTTATGATCCTATTCTTTCCCGCGACAGCACCATTTCATGTGCGTCCTGCCATATACAATTTTCGGGTTTTACCCATGTAGATCATCCTCAAGCGCATGGAATTGATGGCTTAATAGGCACTAGAAATTCTCCGGTATTAATAAATTTAGCTTGGTTAGATCAATTCAATTGGGACGGAGGTGTTGCCAATTTAAATGGACATTCAATTAATCCAATTACGCATCCTAAGGAAATGGATAATTCTATGGAGAATGTTTTAAAAAAGCTTAATAATTCATCTTTTTACAAAAGGAGATTTCAGGAAGTTTGGGGAGACACTGTAATTTACACACCATACTTATTAAAGAGCATTGCAGCGTTCACCGTTTCATTGGTTTCAGCAAATTCAAAATACGATCGGGTTAAACAAGGAAAAGAACAATTTACCGAACAAGAAGCAAAAGGGTATAACCTATTTCAGCAATTCTGTAATAGTTGTCACACCGAACCACTATTTACTTCGGGAACTTTAAAAAGAAATGGATTATCTTATGACACGGAAATTAAAGATTCAGGGCATAAAATGATATCCGGAAGGAAAAAAGACTCCTTGCTTTTTAAAGTGCCAACTTTGCGAAATATTGAATTTAGTTATCCATATATGCATGACGGCAGATTAAAAAAAATAAAGGAAGTCGTGCAACATTATAGCGCTATTCCAACAAGTAAAAATAAAGTAAGTAAGGAGCTCAAGGTTATAAAAAAACCGTTTTCTAATGAAGAACAGAAAGATCTAATCGCCTTTCTAAAATCCCTTACTGATAAGTCATTTTTGTATAACAAGGACTTTATGTTTCCAAAAAATGAGCGTTAGAGCAAGTTTTAAATAAAAACGTCGACAAACGAATACCTAAAGTTATTTATATGAAGAAGATTATTATGTTCATTGGGTCATTTATTAACCTAGTGTCATTCGCTCAACTTAACCCAGCAATCACTCATTGGCTGCAAAACACAACCCAAACAGGATCTTATTATACCACAGGAAATCCAACGCCTATAGGAAATAATATATTAGTAAACTGTCAGGCTGTTCAGTATTCGACAAATTGGGTTTATGTCACCACAACAGGTGTTCCGGCATATGTAACCGGACCATTCCAAGATGGAAATCCGTCTCAAGCTCAAAATCAAAATGCAATATTTAAAATCCCTTTGAATCCGACTCAGAATTCAGGAAATCCTACAGCCACAACTGGCGGTAATATAGGTATTTTTATCAATGGCGTTGCTCTATTTGATTACAGAGATGGTGTAGCATGGAATACATCAACCAATTCATTATGTGGTGGACCAGGTAATCCCCCTTGTCCTGGTGGACCAGGTGCTAATATGTCATGGAATAGAGATGCCGTGCCAGCTGAAAAACCGGGGTTTGACTGCTCAAAAGGGCATCCAGCAATGGGAAATTACCATCACCATCAAAACCCAAGTGCTTATAAACTTGATTTAAATGTCATAAGTACGATTTGTGATTTATATGATGCCGATGGTTTATATACTATTGACTCAACTGTTCATTCTCCTCTTATCGGTTATGCATACGATGGGTTTCCAATTTATGGGGCATATGGTTTCAAAAATGCAGATGGTTCAGGAGGAATAACAAGAATAAAATCTGGTTATCAATTAAGGGCAATATCATCAAGAACTGTTTGGGCAGATGGTACAGATGTACCAGATGGACCAGCAGTAAATACGACTTATCCTTTGGGTTATTTTAGAGAAGATTATGAGTTTATTTCACATGCAGGACAAGCAGATTATTTGGATGAACATAATGGACGTTTTTGTGTAACGCCAGAATATCCGAATGGAATCTATTGCTATTTTGCAACTGTTGATGCTGACTGGAATTCAGCCTATCCTTATGTGGTTGGCCCTTATTTTTACGGAAATAAAACTGCTGCAAAAGTTACAACGATTGGAGAAACTGTTACTACTTACACCTCAACAGCCGGAATTAAAGAATCAGAAATATCTGTAAATGTGTTTCCAAATCCGGTGAACGATTTATTGATTGTTCAATTAAACGGTTTGAATACTTCGGAAATTTTTGTTGAACTTCTTGATTTGAATGGGCGATTAATTTCCAAACAAACAATTCATCAAGGTAGCACAATGGGATACATTGATGTGTCAACAGTTTATGCGGGTAAATATTTATTAAAACTTAATAATCAATATTTTACAAAAACGATCGCTGTAGAAGTTGTAAAGTAATTGTAAAAACACAATATTCGATGAAACGTCAAAAATAATAACTCAGTTCATCCGAATATTCATTATTGCGTTTCCATTATAAAAACCTGCGTTATCTTGGTATAAGAAATAAGGAGAGACGCAGGTTACTTCTTATGTGTGCGAGGATGCTGTGCTGCTTGGAGAGGCAGTTTTCATTTTCTAGTTTGATAAGAGTATAATAGTTTTTGGTCATTCTCATCAGTATACATAAGAAGTTCCTGTACCTTAATTAAAACGTACCACCTAGACAACTTAGTCTACTAGTTTGAATAAGAAAGAGCTTTCGTTACCACCCGAAAGCTTTTTTTATTTTAAATCGAATAAATCGTTTATACCTAATTGACGCGAAGAATTGAATCCTTCTGCATATTTGACCCCAATAGATCTTCCAAAACCGAGCATTCTTCCTCTTAAAAAATCGAAAAACTCTTCTCCAGAGATCGGGGTTGCGGGTTCTTCCGAATTTGGGTTATAAAATTGGGAGCCAAAACATTTGATAAGCTCAATTTTTTCCTCCATAAAAGAAGTGACATCTAAAACCACATCGGGTTTAATATATTGATCTTGAATGTAATGAAGAACAATATCTGGTCTATGAATAGGTAGGGACTTAGCATCTTCATAGGTTTCAATTTTTCTTAAACCGGATAAAAAGGCAGCCTCTGCTACTAATTGACCTGCTCGTGCATGATCTGGATGACGGTCTGAAATACTGTTTGCGAGAATAATAGTTGGTTTATATTTCCTAATAATCTTAATCAATGCCATTTTGTTGGATTCATTGATTTCAAAAAAACCATCCTTCATTCCTACATTTTCTCGAATGGCTAGACCAATTTTTTTTGATGCCTTTTCAGATTCTTCACGTCGGATATCAACAGAACCTCGTGTCCCAAGTTCTCCTCCTGTTAAGTCAACAATCCCAATTTTTTTCCCTTCCTTAGCATATTTAAGAAGTGTAGCACCCGCAGAAATTTCAACATCGTCGGGATGAGCAGCAAACGCAAGTATGTCGAGCTTCATTTATACATTAGTATAGGATTCAACACTTGGACAGGAACAGATTAAATTCCTATCGCCGAAGGCGTTATCCACACGTCTTACGGGAACCCAATATTTTACATCTTTAAGGTAAGAGAGAGGGTAAGCCGCCTCTTGCGGAGAATACGGATAATTCCAATTTTTATTGATGATGCAATCCGCATTATGGGGTGCATTTTTCAATAAATTATTTTCTTTGTCTGCATGTCCATTTTCAATTTCACGAATTTCCTCACGAATTTTGATCATGGCTTGAATAAAGCGATCCAACTCATCTTTATCTTCTGATTCTGTTGGCTCTATCATAAGCGTTCCGGCAACCGGGAATGATACAGTTGGTGCATGGAATCCAAAGTCAATAAGCCTTTTGGCAATATCAGCTACTTCAACATCAGCCGTGCGCTTAAAGTCTCTGCAATCCAATATCATTTCATGGGCTACTGTTCCATTTTTTCCGCTGTACAGGGTATCGTAATGCGATTTTAGTGAACTCGCTATGTAGTTTGCATTGAGAATGGCTAATTCTGTAGACTCACGAAGACCATCTGCTCCCAACATTTTAATATATCCGTAGGAAATCAGTAGTATTAAGGCACTACCATACGGTGCGGAAGAAACAGCATGGATGGCCTCTTTACCTCCAGTTTTAACCAAAGGATTACCAGGTAAAAATGGAACAAGATGAGCTGCTACGCCAATAGGGCCCATCCCAGGTCCACCTCCACCATGCGGAATTGCAAAGGTTTTGTGTAGGTTCAAATGACAAACATCAGCGCCGATATTTCCTGGATTAGTTAAACCTACCTGAGCATTCATGTTTGCCCCGTCCATATAGACTTGACCTCCATTTTCATGGATAATTCCTGTTATTTCTTGAATTCCTTCTTCATAAACACCGTGCGTGGAAGGGTAGGTTACCATTAAACCAGCAAGGTTTTCTTTAAGCTCTATCGCTACTTTTCTCAATTCTTCAATGTCAATGTTTCCATTTTCATCACAACCTGTTACAACCACTTCAAAGCCTGCCATTACTGCAGATGCAGGATTTGTACCGTGGGCAGAAGAAGGGATTATCATTTTTGTTCGGTGGTGATCACCTCTTGACGCGTGAAATGCCTTAATCACCATTAAACCAGCATATTCACCTTGCGCTCCGGAATTAGGTTGCAATGAAACTCCTGCAAATCCGGTACATTCAGCTAAATCTTTTTCCAATTGAGCAAACATTTCATGGTATCCCATAGCCTGATCCAAAGGTGCAAATGGATGCATGTTGGCAAATTGTGAATTTGTAATTGGAATTAATTCGCTTGCTGCATTCAATTTCATGGTACATGAACCTAGAGGTATCATGGAATGAACAAGAGAAAGGTCTTTATTTTCAAGTTTTTTCAAATAACGCATCATTTTAGATTCTGAATGATACGAATTGAAAACAGCATGCGTAAAAACGGAATCAGTCCTTAAATATTGCGTTGAAAGTAGACTTGAGTTCGAAGATTTATCCGCTTCAAAGATCGATAGAATTGAAGACACATCCTCCAGGGTGTGAGGCTCGCCAAAACTTAAGGTTATGTCACCATTTGGCACATAATTGAAGTTCATTCCTAGTGACTCTGCTTTTGCACGTATTTTTAACTGGTCTTGACCAATTATACAAATGGTATCAAAGAAATTCATTGATTTCAGGTTGATTCCTTTCGCTACGAGACCATTTGCTGTTAAACTTGCGAGGTTATGAACATGTGAAGCAATATTTTTCATTCCATCAGGACCATGATAAACAGCGTACATACTTGCCATCACAGCCAAAAGTGCTTGAGCGGTACAAATATTAGAGGTCGCTTTGTCGCGTTTTATATGTTGTTCTCTGGTTTGAAGAGCCATTCGCAGTGCTAGGTTATCATCAGCATCCTTAGAGACTCCAATAATTCTCCCTGGCATGTTTCGTTTGTAATCTTCTTTTGCGGCAAAAAATGCAGCATGAGGACCACCGTAACCCATAGGCACACCAAAGCGTTGTGACGATCCGAAAACAACATCAGCTCCCATTGAACCAGGTGATTTCAACAAAACAAGAGATAAAATATCCGCGGCGACAGCAACTTGAATACCTGATTTCTTGAAATTCTCTAGTTGAACATTTAAATCACAAACAACTCCATTGGCGTCAGGGTATTGTAAAATTGCCCCGAAATAGGAACCATCATCAGTAAAACTTTCTGGATTACCAATTTGTAGATCGATACCTAGATTAAGTGCTCTTCCCAACACAACCTCTTTTGTTTGAGGGAAGGCATTTTCCGAAAGAAAAAATTTGTTTTTCCCCTCTTTTACATCATTCCTACTTCTTGAGTTATAGAACATGATCATGGCCTCGGCTGCTGCTGTCCCTTCATCAAGTAAAGATGCATTTGCTATTTCGAGACCAGTCAGCTCTAGAATCATGGTTTGAAAATTCAATAGCGCCTCTAATCTGCCTTGTGAAATCTCTGCTTGGTAAGGAGTGTATGCCGTGTACCATCCCGGATTTTCTAAAACATTTCGCAGGATTACAGAGGGAACAATTGTTTCATGATAACCCAAACCGATAAACGATTTGTAAACCTTGTTTTTTTGACCAAGCGAGGTGACATGTTGCAAATATTCTTGTTCTGACAAGGCACCGTCAATTGCTAATTCTCTGTTCAATCGAATGTGTGAAGGAATAGTTTTGTCAATTAAAGTTGAAATCGAATCTATACCAATCTTTTCCAACATTAATTGTTGCTCTCGTAGGTTTGGGCCAATGTGTCTTTTGGAGAATTTACTCATGATAAAAGGGGTTTCAAATGCTTGCAAATATACAATGCTTCGAGTTAACTTACAATCAACAAACAAGCAAAACAGAAAAGAGTTTTAAGCAATTATTAACTAATTATTGCTTGGCTTCATATGACTTTATGCGCAACTCAACGTTCTCACGAATATCTTTCCAAAATAAATTAATATCGCCAATGTGGTAATCGTCCATAGTCCATGCCAACAAGCGATATGGAAAATGGGGAGTGCTAATCCATAACGCGCCGTCTATTAAATGCGTATTGAAAGACTTTTCATAGAGCTTTCCATTTGAAAATAAGAAGCCTTTGTGCAAAAATCTTGGTGCTAATTCATCTAATGTCCACGTAACAGGATTTACCACACATTTTCCTTTATACCACATTTCATAGTTTTTTTTATTGATTTTTCGTTTAAAGGTATTCCATGAAACAAAACCACCCGTTTGTGTAGGTTCTGTCATCAATTGAATTGAACAAAATTCATCTTTTGAAAGCCCGATTCCAGGAATGTAAGCGGCAATTAATTGTTTTTGAAGGGGTTTGTCATCAAAAAATTCTTTTAATAATAAGGTAATGTGCGTGGATCCTTGGCTATGTCCTGCCAATAGGATTGGTCGACCGTTGTTGTAGTATTTCAAGTAGTGAGAAAATGCTGCTCGAATATCCGAATACGCCATTAGAAGAGCATCTTTACCTCCGTTTTCCATCTGACGATAAGCCCGAATATTGGCCTGTCTATAAAATGGCACAAACATTCGACCACCTTCAGCAAATGCTGATGCCTGAAATTTCACGGCGCTACTTAACACTTTAGATTGTTGAAGCGAATCACTGAGTGGTATATTCCAACGCGGATCATTTTTATCTAAGAATAACGTTGGGTAGATGTAAAAAACGTCAACTTTTGAATGGTTGGAACTATCAGTAATATATGAAGTTAACTCTTTATTCTTAAAAGAAGGATGGACAGCCCAATTCGATAGTATACTATAATCCGTTACTAGTAACGGATTNNAAAAACAAGAGTAAACGAATAGAGTGCGTTAAATTTGTTGAATTCATGTTCCACAAAGTTACAGTTGTTCTACTTTTAATGTTTGGATTTCAAAATAATTTCCATTCTCAATCCAAGCAGGATAGCCTAAGGTATTGGAAATTAAAGTCGCTTTATGGGTTAAACGGAACGCAATCTTCGTTTGTGAACTGGAATGCCGGGGGTAAAAATAACATTTCTTTGATTGGATCGATTTCGGCAAGTGCTTATTTTGCTAAAGATCAATTGAACTGGAGTACGGATTTAAATATAGCTCTAGGAGGTATTTTGTATTTTGATCCTGAACAAAACAATCCTATTCAGAAAACTGATGATAGAATTGATATATCAACTTCCTACGGTGTTAAATTTTCCAAGAGATATTTTATTTCTTTTGTTCAAGGGTTTAAAACACAATTCGTTAAAGGATATTCCAAACCAACAGATTTGAATTTCGTATCTCGATTTATGGCGCCTGGTTATTTCAACTTTGCACTGGGGACAGATTACATTAAAGACAATAATTTTTCAATTTTCGCATCGCCAATGGCTTCAAAAGCTACCTTTGTTTTAGACGATAGTCTTTCTGAAGTAGGAGCTTTTGGAGTTTTACCAGGACAAAAAAATAGGTTAGAGTACGGTGCGTTTTTTAAAATGAAGTACAACAAAGTAATAATGAAAAATGTAGAGATGAAGTCTAAATTGGAATTGTTTAGTAACTACACTAATAATCCACAAAATATTGACGTCAATGCGGAGCTAATTTTTGTTTTTCGAGTAAATTCCTTATTTACATCAAGTGCCCAATGGAATTTAATTTACGACGACGATATAAATATTCGGGATGCTAATGGTAATGTTGGACCTCGTACGCAGTTCAAATCCGTTTTAGGAATTGGAATTTCATATAAAGTAGAAAATCAAAAGAAATGAAACAAATCTTTTTAAGTAGTGTACTGTTATTTACTTTTTTTGTCAATGGTCAATTAACTGCAAACCGATGGCATGTATTTGGAAAGTCGAGCGGTGGATATATGGATTCTACTAATTATGTGAATATTGGAGCTTCCGCAGAATATCTTTTCCGCGGAGGTTTGGCACTTAATTATAACTTAGAGTATCAGAAACGTGGTGATTTTAATCACATTCATGGCTCCANNATGGGTTCTTTGGTTGGCCCACTTCTCATAATTTCAGGAATCGTTTACGATGCAGCATTTAATCCGTTTGGTTTTACAGAAGGATTGTCCTTATCTCGTTGGACAACTATAGGTGGATTATTGATCGCCATTTTACCGGATGGGATTTCCTACCATGTTCCAATAAATTATCATTGGGATTTTGCTCCGTATGCAAATGTTGTTGGTGTAGATTATATTTGGTCAAAGAAATGGTCATACTCAGAGTGGAAATATGCGCTTTCATTGGGAGGAAAATTCACTTATTGGAACTTCAATGGATTAACGTTTAATTCTTTCATTGAAACAAGAAAAGTTGCATCAGCTAAATGGGGAATAGGTGCCGGAGTTGGAATTGGGTATTCCTTTGCGTCAATTTCAGATTCAAATAAAGTTAAACTACCCAACATTCGTTAAATGTTTGTAAAATAATTAAGCTTGTTGATATTTTTTAAAACCAATTACCTGTTAATGAGGTAATTTTGCCTCGTGAAATTTTTAATAGTACTTTTATTAGCTTTTTCGTTTCAGCTAAATGCACAATTGAAGGCAATTTACAGTCAAGCAGATTATCCGTTCCTATTGCATTTGCCTGCCGACTCTATTCTCAAGAGTAAGCCACCCGTTTTGATTTTTCTTCACGGAAGAAGTTTATCAGGAAATAATCTTGACATGGTGAAACGGTATGGTGTTATTCATGAAATTGAAAAAGGAAGAAAAATTCCGGCTATTGTTGTGGCTCCTCAAGTGCAAGCAGGAAAGTCATGGGAACCCGAAAAAGTTTTGTCTGTTCTGCAATTTGTGCAAAAGACTTTCAATACTGACTCCAACCGTGTTTATGTTACCGGAATGAGTTTAGGAGGCTACGGAACTCTTGGTTTTGCCGGTGCCTATCCCGAAATTGTTACAGCGGCAGTTGCACTATGTGGTGGTGGAAACACTAAAGATGGTTGCGATTTAGCTCAGGTGCCTTTGTGGATTCAACACGGAACAAATGATAACGCAGTGCCAATTTCTGAATCAGAGAAAATTGTTAAAGCAATAAAGAATTGCAACGGAGGAGAAAATTTGAAATATACTGTGCACAACGGCGCAAGTCATGGAGCACTTGAAAGAGCTTTTAGAACTGATGAATTATATAATTGGTTATTTCAGTTTACCAAAGACCATTAAGAAAACCATATATCAGAGACCAATTTCTTCCCTGCAAATTCGTTGATACGATCAATTATGATTTGTTTTCCTAATAGTAGTTCCTCACGCATTACCGAAGAATCTATTTTAAGGTAAAGTATATTGTTTTTAATGTTAATCTCTTTTGTTCGGAACGCGATAGCAGGCCCCATTAACTCCGGCCAAGCTTGAACAATATCGAGTTCTTTCATTCGATTTTCCATACCATAGGCCTTGAATAATCGATCTATTACCTCTTTTAACGGTTGTCCCTCTCCAAATCTTCTCTGATCTTCTGCCATACATTAAAGTTACACTAAATTGAGAACTTCAGCATGTTCAACTTTGAAAAGTTTTTTATCAACGCTGATAGCGTTTAATAAAAATCTCACCCGTTCTTCGTCCGTATCGGTAATAAATACTTGTCCAAAATAGTTAGTGGTAACGAGAGCGATTAATTTTTCTACCCTCGAATGATCAAGCTTGTCGAAAATATCGTCTAACAACAAGATTGGAGCAAATCCCTTTTGTTTTTTCATCCAATCGAATTGAGCAAGACGCAAGGCAATTAAAAAAGATTTTTGTTGTCCTTGAGATCCAAATTTTTTAACAGGATGATTTGCAATGGTGAAAATTAAATCGTCTTTATGAATTCCCACGTTTGTGTATTGTGTGTAGGCATCTTTTTTTTCGGAAGCGATAAGTCCGTCGGATAAATTTTGTTCTTGAAGTTGGGACTTGTAGCTAATTTCTGTTACCTCTGTATTACCAACGAGTTTTTGATAAAACTCATTGAACACAGGAATGAAATCTTGAAGAAATTTGGTGCGTTTCTCAAAAATACGTTGACCAGTTTCTGCTAGCGGGATATTCCATATTTCTATCGATTCTCGATCGAAAAGACGATGTTCGTACATATTTTTTAACAACGCATTTCGTTGTTCAAGCGCCTTGTGGTATTTGAGTAAATCCTCTAAGTATTGGCGATCTAATTGAACTAAAATGCCATCCATCCATTTTCTGCGCGTTTCGCTGCCTTCTGAAATTAAATCATTGTCGTAAGGAGAGATAAAAACCACAGGAAATTTTCCAACATGGTCTGAAATTCTCTCATATTCCTTCTTATTTAGTTTAATCGACTTTTTTCCTCCGATTTTAAAAGAACATTGCTCTGAATAGTGCTTTTTATCCTGATTCCAATTACCGAAAATGCTGAAAAAAGATTCTTGAAATTTCACATTTTGGCGATCAATTGAATTCAAATAAGACTTGCACATACTCAAGTAATGTACGGCATCTAAAATATTTGTCTTTCCACTTCCATTTTTTCCTACAAATGCATTTATCCCCTCACAAAGTTCAATTTCAGCAAGGCTGTAATTTTTAAAATTATGTAGTTGAATCTTATCCAAATGCATGATGACAAAGTTAGCAATAGATATGAATAAAGAATTTAGTTTGGATCAACTGATTTCATTACTTTTAAAACGTTCTTGAAGAAGATCAAAACTCTATTTAATTAAGCACAAAAGATTATTTGAAAATTTTCTTGATAGAACCAAAAATCAGTAATCCCAATATCACTATAATAAGTGTTGAAATTAATATAAAGTGACGAGAAGTTTTCTTTTCGATGGCTTCATTTTGCATCGTTTCTAGACTTTTCAAAAGGACCTTTCTTTCTTTTTCTATAATTCGTCGAAGGGCCTTAATCTCTTCAGTGGCAAGGCTGTCATTCAACTCTTTTTGTTTAAACAATAAAATATCTTCTTGCAAGGAATACGCTTGATTATCAATGGCTATTTTATAGGCTGAATCCAAATATTTCTTCGCAGTTTCAATGTTAAATTCTATATAATATCCAGCCAAATTAAAATATGCATCCGACAGCTTTAACGGGTGATTCTGTTGTTTTCGAAGATGAAGAATTTGATGAAATAAGTCTTCGGCTTTGTCGTTTTCCTCATTATAAAATGCAANNAGGATTGCTTGATTAGTTAAGGCACGAAGCATAATATTTTGATTGTTGGTTCTGCCGGCAACATATTGAAGTTCTTTCGCGTATTTTAACGCGAATGGAATGTCCTCTTTTCTAAGATATAAATCCACTAAAGCAGCATATGCATTGGATAATGCTTCGAATTTTTCATATTTTTTTGAAATAGAAATATAATGTTGTAATTGAGTAAAAGCTGCCACATACTTTTCATCCTCAATGTATAGTTTTGCTAAATTGATTTCAGCTAAAATGCTCAAGAGTTCATCGTCAGCTTTTTTACCACACAGCATGCTTTGTTCATAATAATATGTTGCTTCTTGGCGATTACCGGATAAATGGAAGCAAATTCCAATTTCGTTAAGAATTTTGGTAAGTAATTCAAAATCTTGAAGTTGAAGAAAATATAATTTTGCTTGATTGAGATGGTCTATACTCTGTTTAAAGGCGCCAATTCGGGCTAAATACGAACCCGAAATCAAATGGAAAATAGCATCATCATTTGGACTTTTATTATCCATTTGGCGAAGATTAAGTACGAGAATTTTACAGGAATCTAAGTCGGATTGAATGTATCGTTCCCATTTCATTAAAGGGTTCTCATTACTTCTTGAGTAGGGAACATTCGAAGTAAATGCTATAGATTTTTGGAAGAGAAAAACACTTCCGAAAACGATTAATAATAAAGCCTTTGTCAATGTAACATTTGTTCTTTGCAAGGATAGCCAACAATCGTTACTTTTGCAAGAAATAATTCTAGAATATGTCAAATGCATTTTTTAACGTACCAGTCGCAAAGAATGAACAGGTAAAGTCTTATGCTCCTGATTCTGCTGAAAGAGCTTCTCTTCTGGCAAAATATAATGAAATGTATCACCAACAACCAATTGATGTACCTATGTACATTGGTGCGGAAGAAGTACGAACATCCACAAAAAAAATACTAACCTCTCCTCATGATCACCAAAAGATTCTCGGATATTACAATGTTGGGGAGGCCACCCATGTGGAAAAAGCTATACAAGCAGCATTGGAAGCAAAGAAGAGTTGGGCGAGTTTACCTTGGCNNGCGGATTTATTGGCTGGACCATTCAGGGATAAAATGAATGCATCCACAATGTTGGCCCAATCTAAGAATGTTTTTCAAGCAGAAATTGATGCGGCATGTGAGTTAATTGATTTCTTCCGATTTAATGTTCAGTACATGATCCAATTATATAAAGAACAACCAGAATCTCTACCGGGAATGTGGAATCGATTGGAATATAGGCCACTGGAAGGTTTTGTATTTGCGGTCACGCCGTTTAATTTCACGTCGATAGCAGCAAATTTATGTGCCGCTCCTGCCATGATGGGTAATGTTGTAGTTTGGAAACCTGCCGACTCGCAAGTATATTCCGCACAAGTAATTATGGAATTGTTTAAAACAGCAGGAGTTCCGGATGGAGTAATCAATATGGTTACTGTTGACGGACCAGTCGCCGGGGATGTTGTTTTTCAACACAAAGATTTCGCAGGCCTTCATTTTACTGGTTCAACTGCCGTTTTCAAACATCTTTGGAAAGAAATTGGAATGAACTTGGATAAATACCGGACATATCCTCGAATCGTTGGGGAAACGGGTGGAAAAGATTTTATAATTGCCCACAAATCTGCCGTTCCTGCTGAGGTTGCTACAGCAATGTCGCGAGGTGCTTTTGAATTTCAAGGACAAAAATGTTCCGCTGCTTCTCGCGTCTACATTCCAAATAATCTATGGCCAGATGTTAAGAAAATTTACATCGAACAAGTGAATTCCTTTAAAATGGGCACTCCAGAAGATACCGGAAATTTTGTAAATGCTGTAATTGACGAACGAGCCTTTGATAAAATTTCAGGATTCATTGATTATTGTAAAACTCAATCAGATGCCGAAATTATTACAGGTGGAAATTATGATAAATCTAAAGGATATTTTATTGAGCCAACAACAATTGTTACAACCAATCCAAAATTCAGAACTATGTGTGAAGAAATTTTTGGACCTGTTCTTACCGTTTTCGTCTATGACGCCGATAAATTCGAGGAGACACTTGATTTGTTAGATCAAACATCAGAATATGCCTTAACAGGTTCAATTCTTTCGCAAGATAGATACGCCATTAATTTAGCCACCAAGAAACTTGAGTACGCAGCAGGAAATTTTTACATAAATGATAAACCTACTGGTGCTGTGGTTGGGCAACAACCTTTCGGTGGAGCAAGGGGTTCTGGAACCAATGATAAAGCGGGTGCAATGATGAACTTACTGCGCTGGACCTCAGCAAGAACGATTAAAGAAACCTTTGTTCCACCTACGGATTATAGATACCCGTTCTTGGGATAAATCAATATTTTTTTCTGTTTAAGAATGCTGCTTGAAAAGAAAATGGCTACATTTAGGCGGTAAACTCATGAATAGAACGACTCTTAACGACGGAACCAAGGTTTTTTGTTTAAGGAAACCTGAAGCCAAAATGTTAGATCACCATGTGGATGGTTATCTTCAAAATGGAATTGAAATAAAAGATGGAGATATCGTTTTTGACGTTGGAGCAAACATCGGTGTATTTGGCGTCAGAGCTTTACAAAAAGCTTCAAATGTCGAAGTTCATTGTTTTGAACCGATTCCGGCTATTGCGGCAGTTCTACAAAAAAATGCAGAAGTTCACGGTCAAGGGCGTTTCCATGTCCACCAATTTGGGGTGTCATCAGATAACGCTTCAGCAACATTTACCTATTTCCCGAACACTCCAGCTTTGTCTACCTTACATCCTGAACAATGGGACGATAACCCAGGCGCTTTCAAAGATGCAGTGAAAGGAACGATGAAAAATCCACCGGATGGAATGAAATGGATGAAATGGATTCCAACAGCCTTTTCTGGAATGATTGCGTCATATTTAGTCAGCGGAAGTCAGAAAGTGATATGCGAGCTAAAACCTTTATCTGATATAATTTCTGAACAAAATATCACGAAAATAGATTTGTTAAAAATAGATTGTGAGGGAGCGGAGTGGGATGTTTTAATCGGGATTAAGGAGGAACATTGGCCAATTATTAAGTCAATGGTTGTGGAAGTTCATGACCTAAAAGGACGATTAGATAAGATGAAAACCTTGCTTAAAACAAAAGGTTTTACTCGTATTTTTGAAGAAAGAGAGGCAGGTTTAGAGCAAACACCAATGTACAATTTATTTGTTCAACGTTAATGGATGCAACAACAGCTGCAATAGGTACCGCGTTATTATTAATTGGCTCGAATACGTTTGGATTTCTGTATTCCTATGTTGTATTAAACTCTAACCTTTTTGCAAAATACCGCATACAATTGAAACCCTACAAAAAAGGATTATTTTGGAGTCGCATGCCTTTATTTTTGTTTAACTTAACTACACTCATTTTATTATCTGCTTTTGGGGCCTACTCAATGTTTGAGTTTTTTGAAACGTCATGGCCAGAATGGTGGGTGATTCCAGTGCAAGTTTTAGTTGCGTTCGTTCTCGATGATATTTGGTTTTATGCGTATCATCGCTACTTGCATCAAAATAAGTTTCTTTTGAAGAATATTCATTCCATTCATCATCGCGCTACAACACCTTTTCCGTTAGAATATCTTTATGCTCATCCACTCGAATGGATGATTGGCGCCCTTGGACCGGTACTTGGTTTCGGTGTTCTTATGCTCGTTATGCCTGTAAACATTTATGCGTTTTGGATTTTTGGTTTGCTACGAAATCTCCACGAAATCCATATCCACAGTGATCTTGAGTTGCCTGTGTTGAGTAAAATCCCATTTATCAGTAAAACAAGACACCACGATAATCATCACGCAAAATTGACAGGAAATTACTCTTCTACCTTTTCTTGGATGGATAAATTATTTAAAACAGATTTTTAACATGAAGTCAATCCTACTACTTCTCTTCGTTATTTGTTCAATTAATCACTTGAAGGCTCAAAAAACAGTTGATCTCACGGTAAAAATCACCGGGCTTGAAAATCAAAAAGGACTTATAGAAATCGCCCTGTATAATGATCCAAAAAAGTTTCCAAAGGTTGGTCAAACCTTGAAAATGGTGAGGTTAAAACCAAATGGAAAAGAGATTACGCATGTCTTTAAAGAGTTAAAACCTGGTAAATATGCCGTTTGTACCTTTCATGATGAAAATTCAAATAAAGTATGCGATAAAAACATGTTTGGAATTCCCACAGAGGCATTTGCATTTTCCAACAACTTCCGTCCGGTGATCTCTGTTCCGACTTTTGACCAATGTGCAACCTCGGTGGATAAAGATAAATCTTTAAGTATTAAAATGGTTTATTAAGTTTATTTTTCGTTTTAAAATTTTCCTAGAACATACACTCGAATTTATTGTTAAATTTACCGTGTCTCTGAGGGGTGTCTAACTAGTTAGACTGAGATTATACCCATTGAACCGGATCAGGTTAGGACCTGCGGCGGGAAGATGACAAGCGCTAAAGATGTTTAACCATCAAGAATTAGCCCCTTGTTCTTGTTTAATATAATCGAATGAAAACAAGAATTATTGGAATACTCATTTGTAGTTTAGTTGCCATTGATGCTGCGGCACAAATTAACCTTTACGGAACTGTGCGTGACGCAAGTGGGAAAGGGCTACCAGCCGTTCAAATTACTTTTAAGGATTATCAATACCAAACCTTTACCGATTTATCAGGTGGATTTGTATTGAAGAACCTCAGAATCCCTGAAGAAAATTGGACCTTGTTTTTCAATTTGAATGGTTACAATGAGCAATTTTATAGAGCATCCAAAGCAGATTTGAATAGAGGTATTGAAGTCACAATGTTCACAAAAACCCGAAACCTTGAGGAAATATCAGTAAATGCATTGCGTCAAAATGCCACAAAGTCGTCGTCGACTATTTCTTCATTTAAAAAGAAAAATTTCGGTCAAGATATTCCATTTCTACTAGAAGAAAACCCATCTGTGGTTACAACTTCAGATGCTGGAGCGGGAGTTGGTTACACGGGAATTCGTGTCAGGGGAGTAGATGCTTCAAGAATTAATGTTACCATTAATGGTATTCCGGTTAATGATCCAGAATCGCACGATGTCTATTGGGTTAACATGCCGGATTTAGCTTCTTCTGTTGAGAACTTGCAACTTCAAAGAGGAGTAGGATCTTCCACAAATGGAGCTGGTGCCTTTGGAGCAAGTGTCAATATCAAAACAAATAACATTAGCAATGAACCATTTGCAGAAGTTGACAATTCCTTTGGATCCTTTCGGACAATGAAAAATACAATCAAAGCAGGAACGGGCTTGCTAAACAACAAATTTTCCATGGAAATGAGGTTGTCGCGGATAAAATCAAATGGTTATTTAGACAGAGCAAGTTCTGATTTAAGTTCCTATTACCTTGCAGGTGCTTACGTTGGCGAAAGAACGGTCATTAAAGCAATAGCTTTTAGTGGTAAGGAAATAACGTATCAAGCTTGGTATGGCACTCCAGAAAGCAGAATAAATGGAGATATAAATGCAATGAATGCTTATGCAGACAGAAATTACCTGGATTCTTCAGATAGAGCTAATTTATTAAATTCCGGTAGAACCTATAACTTTTACACCTATGAGAACGAAGTGGATAATTACCAACAAGACAATTACCAACTTCACTTGAACCACCGCTTCAATGGTGGATGGTATTTAAATATAGCAGGGCATTACACCTATGGAAGAGGCTTTTATGAACAGTACCGCAAGGGAGATGAGCTTTCGAATTATGGTTTATCCAATGTAATTCTTGGGCAAGATACGGTAACATCCACAGATTTGATAAGAAGACGTTGGTTGGATAATCACTTTGTGGGAGCTGTATATTCTATTAATGGTCAACTTAATAATTTAAAGACTTACTTAGTATTTGGAGGTGCTACAAATACATATTTAGGAGCACATTTTGGGGAGATTGTTTGGGCGCGGTTTGCGTCTTCTAGTGAAATACGCGATAGGTATTACGATAACAATGCACAAAAGACGGAGACTAGCCACTATTTAAAAACGAGTACATACCTGACGCAGAACTTAACTCTTGGTTTCGATATGCAATATCGATTCGTTCATTATCAGTTTCTCGGTATTGATGAGGTAAATGGTAATCTAGTTGATTTACAACAAGTAGTGCCTTTTCATTTTTTCAATCCTAAAATGTCAGTAAATTATACTCTTGACAGAAAACAACAACTGTTTGCAAATATTGCTCGATCCAATCGCGAGCCTATACGCAGAGATTTTAGAGAATCAACGCCCGAGAACCGACCAAAACATGAGTCTTTAACAGATATTGAATTAGGCTATCAATACCGTGAAAAGAATAGTTCAATTACCTTGAACGGATACTTTATGGATTACAACAATCAACTCATTTTGACTGGTCAAATTAACGATGTTGGCGGTTACACGAGAACTAATGTCAAGGATAGTTATCGTGCTGGAATCGAATTAATAGGTAGTGCTCGGTTGAGGTCTTATATTTCAGTTCAAGGTGCGCTTACCTTGAGTGCAAACAAAATAGCTTCATTTACCGAGTTTATTGACGATTACGATATTGGAGGTCAAGCTCAAATTTTGCATGAAAGAACAGATTTAGCTTTCTCCCCGAACCTTTCAGGAAATGCAGGGTTTAAACTTATGCCAATTGAAAATTTAACAATTCAATGGATGACTAAATATGTAGGCAGACAGTTTTTAGATAATACATCGGCTAAATCAAGAAGTCTGAATCCATTCACTTTCACGAATGTAATGTTGAATTACCAATTAACCAACAACTGGTCCAAGCAAATGCTTATTGGTGTTCAACTCAATAATATTTTCAATGCTATGTATGAAAATAATGGCTATACTTTTTCTTACATTTATGGTGGAGAGACCATAACAGAAAATTTTTATTACCCACAAGCTGGATTTAATTTAATGGGTAGAATTTTAATTGGATTTTAATCGTTATTTTTAAACCACTTAACTGTATCTTATGAGAAAATATCTTTGTTTACTGTTTCTTGCAGCCACTAATTTTACTGTCCTTTCACAAAACATGTACAATGCACAATGGGCAGGAATGGATTTCGGGATGATGACAACGGGTAGAAGTGATGAATGGAAAAACAACATCGCTCAGTCTTCTTCGTTTAGCCTGAATATTTATGAATATAAATTGCCAATTTTCAAACAATATTTAGGTCTTACAACTGGCCTGGGGATCAATTTCAAAACCTTCACTTTCGATGATAAATATACATTATTATCCAGTGATACAAGTGTCACTTTAGCGATGGGTAATCCAACCTTGCTTGATCCATCAGCAGAGGTGAGAAGTTCGAGATTAAACCTTGGGTATTTTCAAGTCCCTTTACTTCTTGATTTTTCTACGAAGAAGCGTGAAAAAAAGTCTTTTTATTTAGCAGCAGGTGTTGTAGGAGGTATACGAATGTACGCCAATTATAATATGCGAGGTAAATATGCAGATGGCGATCGATTTAATAACACATTGACCGACAATAAAAAGTTTCATAGTAATCTCTGGAATTTGGAAACTATGCTGAGAATCGGTTACGGAGCTCTTGGTGTTTACGGCTCCTATAATTTAACGAATTTGTTTCATTCAGACGCTGCACCAAACATTGCTCCGATCGTTTTTGGATTTACCTTTAATGTGGATTACAGCGAAGAAGATAGTGAGAAAGAAAAAGACGACGTAGATTTTTAGTCCTAGGAGAAAACCCAATCATTCGGATTATTTCCAGCCAACCATTCTTTAACAGTCATTTTTCGTTTTCCCTCTTGCTGTATAGTGCGCACGAGAACACTCCCGTTTTTACATGGAAAAATCAAAGCATCTTGACGAGCTATAATTTTTGAATGAGATTCATTTACAAGTGCTGCATCAAATATCTTAAAAGTAGTAATACTGCTTCTTTCAAGATTAGTTAAACGACACCAAGCAGCAGGATAAGGAGAAAGCCCTCGAATTTTTTGCTGAACAATCGTAAAATCTTCTTCCCAGTTAATCTCACAGGTTTCTTTAAAAATTTTAGGTGCATGCGGGGCATTTCTTGCAATATTTTCATCTTGTTGAATTGATTTTAAGGAATCTTCCTCCAATTTATCCAATGTTTCTACCGTAAGTTTTGCACCAACAGTCATAAGTTCGTTGTGTAACTCTCCGGCGGTAGTCATTTCGCCAATTGAAACAGATTTTTGCAATAAAATATTCCCTGTATCAATTACTTCGTTAATGAAAAAAGTAGTGACACCCGTTTCTTTTTCACCATTAATTATTGCCCAATTAATTGGTGCAGCACCCCTATACTTTGGTAAAAGAGAGGCATGTAAATTAATGGTACCTCTTTTAGGCATTTCCCAGACTTCTTTTGGTAACATTCGAAAAGCTACCACTACAAATAGATCCGCATTTAACTTGTTTAGTTCATAAAGAAACTGAGAATCCTTCAGTTTTTCGGGTTGCAAGATTGGGATATTCAATGGTGCAACACGTTCTTTCACGGCACTTTGACGCAGTTGAAGGCCTCTTCCTGCTGGCTTGTCAGCCGCTGTAACAATTCCGATTACTTCATGTTTGCTGTCAAGTAGAGCATCTAAAATTCCAACCGCAAAGTCTGGCGTACCCATGAAAACAATTCTCATATCAAACCTTTTTATTTTTCCAGTTTATCGTTTTTAGGTAGCCAATTGAAAGTGCTCCTAGGGAAATAAAGTATATATATTCCACTGTCCAAATCCAAAAAACATCCACTTCCCATGAAACGATTAAAAAATAACTTGCGATAGAATAAATTATTACGGTTGTCAATTCTATTAACATCGAATGAAGTGTATTTCCCGAACCATGAATTGTTTGAAAATATACGGAAACAAAACCGAAAATAATTATTGAACCTACAATAAACTGAAGAATTTCTGCACTTTTTTCCAAATAGACCTCTTCTGGATTGATTAATTGAATAAGTGTTTCAGGATAAAGTATGGCACCATGAAAACTAAGTAATAAAAAACCTACCGTGAGTATTTGAATTCGCCGTTGAATTTTTGGGATTTCGTCATATCTTTTCGCCCCCAAATATTGTGAAATATAAGTTTTAGTTGTCCCAGCAAATCCCCATATGGGAACAAATGCTATGAAATAAATTGAGCGGATGTTTTGAGACACCGTTAAGTCAAATTGCCCTTTTCTTTCAAGCCAAGTAAAAAACAACGTCCATGTTGCGAGGGCTAAAAATCCTTGTAACATTAGAGGACTTCCCACCTTGAGCAACTCTTTCATTGAACGTAAATTAAATGAAAAATGCCGAAATAAATTTAATGACCTAGCATCCTCTGATATCAATAAGAAGATTAATAAAAAAAACATACCCATACCATCTGCTAATGTCGAGGCCAATGCAGCTCCCTCGAGACCCATTTCTGGCATTCCGAGTTTACCGAATATTAGGGTGTAATCTAACACCACGTTACTCAAGGCCGTAACTAATGCAGAAATCAATACTACCCAAGTCTTTCCTTTCGCTAAGAAAAACGCTTGTATTGAGACTGTTACAAATGCAAAAAACAACGCGAAACTTCTAATTTGAATAAATTGACCTTGTAATGAGGCAATCGTTGGATTTTTAGAATAAGCTAAAATTTGTGGCGGCATTGCAAAGTACAAGATGACAAACAAGAGTATGGCCAAAAGTAAATTAGTTATTACGGAAGTGCCAAAAACTCTGCCTATTCGTGACGCTTGATTAGAACCGAATCTTCTTGCAATGATGATTTGTGAACCATCTCCCATTCCCAAAAGACACATGTACATGGTAATATAAGCGAGACTACCATTTCCTACTGCATCGAAAGCATCAGTAGAATAGCGACTAATAAAAGCCGAATCTGTAATCATGACAATCGCTTGGATAAAACCAGAAATCATCATGGGTATCGCTACTTTTAAAATCTGCTTGTAACCATACTCCAGCATCATAAAACTTGAATTACAAGACCTTTTAAATACTCCCCCTCGGGATGAAATGCGCTGATTGGGTGATCAGCTGGTTGATGCAATTGTTCAAGGATTTTCACTTCTCTATCCGCTTCAATAGCTGCCGCTATTACAGTATGTGTAAACAAAGCCTTGTCCACCACTTGCGAACACGAAAAAGTGAAAATAATTCCACCTGGTTTTATTTGCCGAATGGCATATGCATTTAGACGCTTGTATCCCTGAATTGCTTGGTGCCTTTTATCGCGGTGCTTGGCAAACGCTGGCGGATCTAACACAATGATATCAAAATCTTCCGGAAGATCTTTGATGTATTCCATGGCATCAGCGATTACCGAAATGTGAATTCCTTTATAAGAGTTTAATTTCAGGTTCTGTTCCGTAAGGTCAATTGCCTTTTTCGAGGAATCTAAAGAATGAACGAGCTTGGCTCCTTTCCAAAGTGCTTGAAGACTGAAACCTCCAGAATAACAAAATGTATTTAGAACTTTTTTATTTGTAGCATACCTGCCGAGTAAGTTTCTGTTTTCTCTTTGATCAATGAAAAATCCAGTTTTTTGTCCGTTTATCCAATCGATATGATATAGAATTTCATTTTCCATAGCTGCATGTGGAACAGAGCAAGATCCGTGGAGGTAGCAATCTTCAACTCCATCAATGCCATGCAGTGCTTCTTTGGATTTACAATAAATGGCAACTAATTCTTTGTCAATAACCTTAATCAGCGCTTCCTTAATCGCAGTTAATTGCTGGTACATTCCTAATGTATGACATTGCACAACGGCCACTCCTCCATAGAAGTCAACAATTAATCCAGGTAAGCCATCTCCCTCACCATGACAAATGCGAAAAATTGAATTTGTTTTGGAGAGCAATCCAAGTGAAACTCGAGTGGCAAATGCTTGTTGAAGTTTTAAATAAAAGAAATCACTGTTAATTACAGAATTTTCAAAAGATAGCATTCTTACTGCTATTGTAGCATGTTGGAAATGACCAACACCCAAAAGGTTCTCTTTTGAATCTAAGACACAAACCAAATCACCGTCTTGTAATTCCTCGTCAATCAAGTCAATAGCGCCTGAAAAAACCCAGGGATGCTTTCGACGTAAAGAATGGTCTTTATCTTTTTTGAGAACGATGCGAGAATATTGCATGCGGCAAAGGTACATAGCATAATCTAAGTTTGTTCAATGTTTTCATTTTCAACACAACAATTGTAGACAATTAACAGTAAAATAGACCGACTAAATGGCTTTTTTTTAACTTTGGAACTATGAAATTTATTACCAATTCACATTTGTTCTCAGGAGCAATTGTGTTACTTTATTTATTGAATTTTTTTATTGCCGATGGGTTCAATGGCGGAGCAGATACTATTTCTCATTACCATATCTCAAGATTTTCATGGGAATATCCAACATTATTGATGGATCAATGGGGAAAACCAATGTTTAATATTTTAATGTCTCCATTTGCCGTATTGGGATTCAAAATGGTGGTTCTTTTAAATATTCTCCTCATATTTCTTAATGCAATTTTAGCATTCAGAATTGCCGAACACCTCAAGATTAAGAATCCAATTTGGGTTTCCTGGTTGTACTTACTCACACCAATAGTTATTGGAAATTCAATTTCAAGTCTTACCGAACCCATGTGTTCACTTTTTCTAATTGGATTTATTTATTTGGCGTTAAAAGAAAGATGGATGTTGGCTTCGTTGTCACTAAGCTTTATGCCTTTTGCGCGAAGTGAAGGTTTTGTTATGCTACAATTAGTTCTTATTTTCTATGTACTTAGTAATCGTAAAAAGTACATTCCATTCCTTTTGATAGGCACAATATTATTTAATAGTATTGGCTTTGCCATGACAGGATTACCTCTCTGGATATTTCAGGCAAATCCATATATACATACAGATATTACAGTGTATGGTAGTGGTACATTCTATCATTTTTTTATTGCAGCCATTCCCATTTTCGGGTTTGTATTTATTCTTCTCGTCTCTCAGTCCGTCAGATTGTTCCCAAATTTGAAAAAAATATTTTCAACTCATTCTTGGAATCTAAACGAACAGTTTTGGTTTTGGATAATATTGGGAAGTTTTTGGGGATATTTTTTAGCGCATGTCGTACTTTGGTGGTTGGGCATGTGGGCTTCTTTGGGGTTACTTAGAGTGATGTTTGTGATAGGTGTTCCAGCGGCCTTACTCATTGTCAAGGAGATGGAGTTTTTGGAAAATAAATATGTTAATTTGCAAAATAAACGAGCTCGCTTCATATTTTGGGCTCATGTGATTCTACTCCCTTTTGTTATACGCTTATTCCCCCTACAAGAAATTGAAATATTTCCCCCTAAAGGTGTTGAAGAGGTAACGATTGATGATTTCATTAGTGAGTTTAAAACGAATGAAATTTGGGACAATAGAAAATTATTTACAGGTCATCCTTACGTACTTTTCAAATTGCAAAAAGATCCTTTCGACTCAGATAAGGCTGCAAATTTATGGGATTGGAAAAATGCAAAAAAAGGAGATTTAATTGTTTGGGATGGACATTTTGGACCAAATGAACATGGTGTACCACTTAAAGAGATAGATAATGACCATTCATTTAAATTACTCTTGAATGTTGAACCGGAAAGTGAATTTTATACACTTAATAATAGTAAATTCTGTGTACGTTTGTACGAAAAACAATAACTATGGCAAGTAGACGTGACTTAAAAAAGAAGATTAACCAATTTATTTTGGCTGACGTAATTGATGAATGTATCTATTTAGAAGAGCAAAATCCTGATTTGGTCGAAAGATGTGACAAAATTATTGACGAAGCTGTCGGATTTTATAATGCTATGATGACTAAAATTAATCAAGCTAAAACGAAATCGGATTTCAGAGAAATAAACGAAATTTTCGATGCAAGGGTGGATGAGTTTGTCGATGCCTTGAATCAAATAAATGCTTAACCAAGAGAATTCGTTAAAGACATTCAAACACTATTTATTAGTGGTTATGTCTTTAACATTTCTTTTCTTGTCTGTTCTTTTCAAAACCAAGTTAGAACTGAGTTTCCTGCTTGGTGGATTGATGATTTTTTTGTGGGTTTTCGAGATCATCCCTATCTATGTGACGGCTTTGTTGCCAATTTTACTTGCGGTGCCAATGGGCCTGCTTACTCCAAATGATGTGGCTCTTTCCTATGGAAATAGCAACGTTTTTTTGTTTTTTGGAGGGTTTGTAATGGCGCTAGGATTAGAGAAATGGGGTGTTCACGAACAAATAGCCAGACGAATAATTGCGGTCGTAGGTGACGAAAAACCTAAGGTCTTATTAGGATTTATTTTGAGCACAGGTTTGCTAAGCATGTGGATTTCAAATACCGCTACAACGCTCATGATGTTACCAATGGCAATCGCTGTAATTCAATCGATGCCTAAACAACATCAAGATTCGAAATTTTCTTTGTTTCTAATGCTTTCAATTGCATATTCGGCGAGCATAGGAGGAATGGCAACGTTAGTTGGATCTCCGCCAAATACTCAAATGGCTGCGATTGTAGAACAAAATTTCAATGTATCAGTATCATTTTGGGATTGGATGAAAATTGGAGTACCTGTTAGTATTGCAATTTTATTCTTGATGTACATGTACTTTTATTTTTCTTTAGGGAAAGAGCGTTATGATCAGCACGATTTCAGTCTTAAAAAATCCCCATGGACATCCGAACAAATTAAAGCAATTATCATATTTTTAATGGTTGTAGTATTTTGGTCATTTCGAGAATGGATCTCTGAATGGATAGGGTTTTCTTTTAAAGACGAAGGACCAGCAATTCTTGGTGCAATACTTATGTTCATCATTCCTGATAGTCAACAGAAAGGTTATTTATTATCATGGAAAGATACAGAGAAACTTCCTTGGGGAATTTTGTTGCTTTTTGGCGGTGGTTTAGCCTTGGCAGCAATATTTGAGAAGAATGGAGTAGTCACGAGTTTAACAAGTGCCTTTAGCACATATGCCAATGAAAGTATTTTTATTCTATTGCTTGTGGTGGTGTTTATTGCGATTTTTGTTACTGAAATAATGTCAAATCTAGCCCTTGTGACATTGTTTGTTCCTATCGTAGGTGCTTTCTGTGTGGAGCAAGGTATTCCCGTATTACAACTTTGTTTACCATTAACCTTAGCCGCGAGTTGTGCGTTTATGCTTCCTGTTGGCACACCTCCAAATGCAATTGTTTTTTCTTCAGGCAGAATTCGCATGCATCAAATGGTGAAGATTGGTTTTGTTATAAATATAATCTCCCTAATGACATTGGTTCTGATTGCCTATTTTCTGTTGAGATAAATTTATGAATAACATTAAATAAATTTATGAACTGCATGTTTGATTCATGTTGGTGAAAGTGTTTTATTCATATCTTTAGTTCTTAGGTTTATTAAATTAATAACTATGTCTGATTTTCCTTGGTATAAAAGTTACCCCGAATTTGTTGATCGTTCAATTTCGCTTGACAGGTATGATAATATAGTCTCTATTTTTGATGAGGCAGTGGCTAAATTCGGAGACAAAATTGCATTCAAAAACATGGATGTTAGCCTAACCTTTAACCAAGTAAATGCCCATGTTGATAGTTTGGTTTGGCACCTTCAAAATAAGACCAATCTTAAAAAAGGAGATAGAATTGCTTTACAGATGCCAAATTTGTTGCAATTTCCAATCACAATTTTTGCTTGTCTGAAAGCAGGTTTGGTTATTGTTAATACGAATCCGCTCTATACGGCAGAAGAAATGCGCCATCAATATAAGGATTCAGGAGCAAAGGCTATTATTATTTTGGAGAATTTTGCCAGTAATTTAGAAAGTATTTTAAAGAATACCGCCATTGAAACGGTTATTGTTACTTCAATTGGCGACATGCTTGGAGGTTTAAAAGGTACGATAACCAATTTCGTGGTTAGGAAAATTAAAAAAATGGTACCCTCGTATTCCCTCCCTTCAGCCATTTCATTGAAAAATATTTTAAAGGAGAACAAAGGTAAGAAAGGAAATACAGTTCAAATAGCGAGGGATGACTTGGCATTTTTACAATATACGGGAGGTACAACGGGAGTTTCGAAAGGGGCCTCTTTGTCTCATGGGAATTTGTGCGCAAACGTACAACAAGTTGAAGCATGGATAGGACATGTTTTTAAAGATGGTGAGGAAACAATCATTACGGCACTACCGATGTACCACATTTTTGCTCTCACAGCAAACTGCATCGTGTTTTTTAGATATGGTGCTGTTAATGTATTAGTTACCAATCCAAGAGACATGAAGACTTTCTGTAAGGACTTAAAGAAAAATCCTTTTTCAATTTTAACAGGAGTGAATACGTTGTTCATTGGATTGCTCAATCAGGATGTTTTTCAGCAATTGGATTTTTCAAAATTGAAATTATCCTTGGGTGGAGGTATGGCCGTGCAAGATACTGTTGCAGAGCGTTGGGAAAAGTTAACCAAAAGTCCTTTACTTGAAGCATATGGTTTATCTGAGACAAGTCCAGCTGCTACAATTAACCCTATTAACGGCACACACCGAAGAGGTTCTATTGGTCTTCCCTTGCCGAATACTGAAATTAAATTGTTTGATGACAGAGGAAAAGAGGTTGAAGTTGGCGAACCCGGTGAGATTGGTATAAAAGGACCACAAGTGATGAAAGGATACTGGAATCGTCCCGATGAAACAGCCAAGTGTATGCTTGGAGACTTTTTCTTGACAGGCGACGTTGGTGTAATGGAAGAAGATGGATTCTTTAAAATAGTGGATAGAAAAAAAGAAATGATTTTGGTTTCTGGATTTAATGTCTATCCAAATGAAGTTGAAAAAGCAATATCCGAAAATAGCAAGGTATTAGAAGTTGGAGTTCGCGGTGAGAAAAATCCAGACGGAACAGAATACGTTAAAGCTTTTGTTGTTAAAAAAGACCCCAATCTAACAGAAGAAGAGGTTATCGCAGAAAGCAGGAAATTATTGACCGGATATAAGGTTCCTCGTGAAGTAGTATTTAGAGATGAATTGCCTAAATCGAATGTAGGAAAGATTTTAAGAAGATTGTTGAAATAAAAAAAGTCCCGAGCAATCGGGACTTTTTAATTTGAGAAAAATC
>DORI01000098.1:28163-55732 GCA_003512365.1 Crocinitomicaceae bacterium
AGCAAAAGAAGTCGTTGCCATAGAACCAACAAATGCAGTTAAGGCGAATACTAAAACTAATTTTTTCATAGCGCTATTTTTTGTAAAGATAATGAATTATTGAAACGTTCCCAAGCGTGTAAGTTTCGCTTTAACTTTTTCACCTATTTTAACATCAATTTTCGTACCTAAGGGTAAGAAAACATCCACGCGAGAGCCGAATTTTATAAAACCAAATTCTTCGCTATGTTGGACATTTTGACCTTTTTCACTGTAGAAGCAAATTCTTCTTGCTAAAGCTCCAGCAATTTGTCTAAAAAGCACGGCATGCCCATTCGCATGTTTTACAACAACAGTTGAACGCTCGTTGTCGGTTGAACTTTTTGGATGCCATGCTACTAAAAACAATCCTTTGTGGTATTTTACATATTCTACTAGGCCAGAAATAGGATAATAATTAGCATGAACGTTCAAAGGTGACATGAAAATAGAAACTTGAATGCGTCGATCATTAAAATACTCATTTTCTGTTGTTTCCTCAATTACGACCACCTTTCCATCTGCCGGACTAACGATATCATCATCTCCAAATGGACTTACCCGATTTGGAATTCTAAAAAATTGAACAATCAAGTACAATAGAATAATAAGTAAAGACTGTATAATCCAAAATAAAATAGGAATACAGAACAAGAAATAATAATTCATTAAACTACCCAATGCGAATAATATCGCTGAAATAGTCATAATACCAAATCCCTCTCTATGAAATTTCATGATGCAATATAGTGAAGATAAAACAATGACCAAAAATAAAAGAAAGGAACTGTAAATAAAACAGCGTCAAATCGATCCAAAATTCCCCCATGTCCCGGTAAAATCGAACCTGAATCTTTAACGTTCACACTTCTTTTAAAAAGAGACTCTAATAAATCTCCTAATATTGCGCTTGGCGCGGTAATTAAAGCAGAAACTAGCCAAAATGAATAAGAAAATTCTTTTGTTGTGGCAACTAAAATCAAACTTACACCAATGGTGAAAACTACTCCACCAATGGTACCTTCCCATGTTTTTTTGGGAGAAATACGCGAAAAAAGAGGGTTTTTACCAAAAAATCGTCCTGAAAAATAAGCGAAAGTGTCATTCGTCCAAATAAGCACATACATTCCGAGAACCAATGGGAAATTAACCTGCTTATCTATTGATAATTTTCCAAGAGAAATTATCATTAAAAATGGAATGAGTGTATAACCTACGCCAAATAGTAGGGTTGAAACATTCAGAATTGGATTTCCGATATTTCTCCAAAGTTCATTGATAATTACCAAAAAGATGATCGGTACTATTACCCACGTTAAGGCTATGTCAATTTCAAAGAAAAAGGTGCTTGATATTATAAGATAAATTAATCCCTGTAGAAAGTATGCCGAAATTGAATCAAGTTGTACGGATTTATTTTCTTTAAAAAAAGAAATGAACTCGTTGAGACCAAGAATCATTATAATTCCATATAACACAACTTGCCAAATTAGAGGTGCAAAACAAGAAGAAATTATAATTAAACCAAAGAAAAACCCTGTAATTGAACGTTGAGCAAGATTACTTAAAGGCATTTTCAATTATTTCTTTAGCGAATAGTTCGTGTTGCGAAGATACGTATATTTCATAGGACCCAAAATTATTGTACATCGATGCAACTGTATTTTTCGTTTGAAAGGTAATTTCTGCAGCATCAAGAAGTAATTTAATCTGTTCGAATTGAAATACGTCAGTAGTTCGGTATACGAGCAACATTATTCCTATTGTTCTGGTTTCTCCTCTTCTTTACTCGCATCATCAGTACTTTCAGCACTGTCAAAATCTGAGTCGCTAACGATATCATCAGTTGGATCTGAAACTTCGGTGTCTTTTTTCTCATTGGGTTCCTCATCAACTTCAACTTCCTCTTGAATTACTGGTTCCCATTGTCTTTTTCCAAAAATCTCCTCTAAATCTTCTTTAAAAATCACTTCATTACTCAATAACCGTTCAGCCAAAAGAGTTAATTTGTCTTGATTTTCGTTTAGAATAGTAAGNNTGAATACGGTTTTGTAAACATATCCCTACCTTGTGAATCGTAAAATGAAATATTTCCCAAACGCTCATTTAAACCGTAAATTGAAACCATGGCATAGGCCTGTTTGGTGACCTTTTCTAAGTCTGAAAGTGCCCCAGTACTTATTTTCCCAAAGACCAATTGTTCCGCAGCTCTTCCACCCAGCGCAGAGCAAATTTGATCAAGAATTTGTTCGGTGGTGGTTATACTTCGCTCTTCTGGAAGATACCATGCTGCACCTAGCGATTGACCTCTTGGGACAATGGTTACCTTTACTAAAGGATATGCATGTTCTAACAACCAAGAAATTGTGGCGTGACCTGCTTCGTGAAATGCGATGGTCCGTTTTTCATCTTTCGTAATAATTTTATTCTTCTTTTCTAAACCNNTAACGAACTTTTTATCTTCGTTCTTCGGGTCTTTTAGCCATCTAATGTTAGCTGCTTCGCTCTTTAACTTTTTTTCAACTGCTTTTTTATCTTTTCTTGCCGCAATTAATGCAGCCTCATTACATAAATTTGCAATGTCGGCTCCAGAAAAACCAGGAGTTTGTTTTGCTAAAAAGTCGATATCAATGGCTTTGTCAAGTTTGAGCGGTTTCAGGTGAACTTGGAAAATTTCTTTTCGTTCATTTAAATCTGGCATATCAACATAAATTTGCCTGTCAAAACGACCCGCTCGTAAAAGTGCGCTATCCAAAACATCTGCTCTATTGGTAGCAGCAAGAATGATGACCCCGGAATTGGTGCCGAATCCATCCATTTCGGTAAGTAATTGATTCAAGGTGTTTTCACGCTCGTCGTTGGAATTGAAACCATTGTTTTTACCTCGAGCTCGACCAATAGCGTCTATTTCATNNACATCGTTATAAGACAATATAAAAAGAACCTTTGATAAATCTAAATTTATACCTGTGAAATATTTATCTTGAAAACTATCATTTTGTGTAGAATCGAGTAAATGTGTTAAAATACCGACAATTTCTTTTCCGTTTTCGGTTTTACTTATTTTATCTATTTCATCAATAAAAATAATGGACGGTGCTTTTTCTTTTGCCTGTTTAAAAAGGTCACGAACGCGAGATGCACCAACACCTACAAACATCTCTACGAAATCAGATCCTGACAGAGAGAAAAAAGGCACTTTTGCTTCGCCAGCAACGGCTTTGGCTAGTAATGTTTTACCTGTCCCTGGAGGACCAACTAATAGAGCTCCTTTAGGGATTTTTGCCCCTAATTCAGTGTATTTCTTTGGGTTTTTTAAGAATTCAACGATTTCTTCAATTTCTTCTTTAGCTCCTTGAAGTCCTGCCACATCTTGAAAGGTAACGTTGGTTGACTTCCCTTTTTCATATACCTGAGCTCTTGATTTTCCAATATTAAAGATTTGGCTTCCGCCACCTCCACCTCCACCACCAGACATTCTTCGCATGACAAAAATCCAAATGGCTATAATTATTACAAACGGCAATAAGTAACTTAATATTACGCCTAAATAGTTTGTTTCCTTTTTATTCTCATAATTTGAAAATTGCTTTTCTTTTAACTCGTTTTCAAAGTTGTCATAACTACCAATATCTTCTAATTCAAATACGACATTTTTATCTGCTCCATTTTTTTCAATGCTCTGAGCCATTTCTTTAAACTCCCCATCTTTTCCTTTAAGGTATTTTTTTCCGGTATCATTTAGCTCAAATTCTGCTTTTTCTTTGTTAACTATAGTAATCTTTTCAATACCTTTCTGTTCTATAAGCGTGTAAAGCGATTGTTTGTTTTTGATGACAACGGTACTGCTAGAATTGTAATACAATTGAAAAGCAATTAATCCAACCCCGAGCAGGGCGTATATCCAATAAATGGAAAATGAACGTTTTTTTTTCTCGTCTGACATAAATGTTTGTTTAATCTATATTTGGAATATCCTCTCTTTTGGCATCTGACCACAAATCTTCAATTTGATAAAAATGACGCGCATCCTTGTAGAAGATGTGTGCAACAACAGAAATGTAATCCAAAAGAATCCACTCGCTATTGGTTTTTCCTTCAATATGCCAAGGTTTTTCTTTTAAAGTTTTTCTGGTGAAGCGAGTAACGGCATTGCTAATACCATCTACTTGAGTGCTAGATTCTCCACTACAAACTACAAAGAAATCACAAACGGCACTTGATAAATGTCTTAAATCCAACACAACAATTTCTTTTGCTTTGTTTTCCTGCATCCCCTCGACAATTGCTCTACACAAAAGTTCTGACTCACTAATTTTTTTTGCTCTTGGCATTTCAATTTTATATACTACAAATCTACGCGATAAATTTTAATTTTGGACCATACAATTCCACAGTTAGAAGCAATGAAAGGTATTTTTGGAAGTCAAGAATTCAATTTAAGCGAGATTGACTCTACCAACAATTTTGCTGCCACATTAATATCTGACCAATTATGTCAAAATGGAGCGGTAATAATGGCAGACTATCAATCGAAAGGAAAAGGGCAAAGGGGGAATACATGGACTGCAAATAAAGGAGAAAACCTAATATTGAGTTTGGTTTATATGCCGGACAACCTGTCAGTTGTTGAACAAATAAAATTGAACTGGTGCACGAGCCTAGCCATTGTCTCTTTGTTGACCGATTTTGAGATTCATGCAACTGTTAAGTGGCCAAATGATATTCTCGTTGGAAAAAATAAAATTGCCGGGATTTTAATTGAAAATCAACTCATCGGTCAACGAGTTTCGTTGAGTATAATTGGTATCGGTCTAAATGTCAATCAACTCAATTTTGAACTGCCATTCGCAACCAGCATGAAGATAGAAAGAAAAATCACCTTCAGTATTTATGACCTAAAGAATAAATTAGTGGCTAAAATGAATGATTTCATTGGGCTGGATTTTCATTTGTTAAAGGATGAATACGAAAAATCTCTTTTTAATAAAAGCCAAGCAGCTTTTTATGAAGACGTAAATGGGATTTTCGAGGGTGTAATATTGGGAGTGAATACCGATGGGTCATTAAACATGAAAAGGGGAGGAGAAGTTATCCTTTATGGGATAAAAGAAATTATTTATCGAATTGACCTTTAAGTTTTTCCGACATGTAATTGAAAAGTGCAGACAAAGGCTTTTCAACCATCATTTTCAGAAACATATTTACCTCTCCATAAAAAATAAAATATCCTTGTGTTGAATCATCATTCTCGTCAAGATGAATAGTAAGTTCAAATGTAAATGGAGTTTTTTCACCAGATTTAAGCAATAAAGTAGTATCAGTTGTCCCATTATTGAGTAATGATATTGTAATTCCTCCTTGTACTTTAAATGAACAACCGTTTTCATCTGCCTTAAAATCGCTCACTTTATCTTGTGGTAATAAGTGCCAAATATTTGAGGGTACAATAAGAAATTCCTTAATCGCTTCCTTTGATGCATTAATTGTTACCTTATTGCCTATTAATTCCATATTTCTAGTTTTAATGAACTTGATTCCAAACGGATGGATTTTCCCTCCAACTCTGAAGCAAGGTTAGATCTGCCTTTGCAATAAAATTAGAATTCAAGGCCTGCTCAATTAAAACGGAATAATCCGTTAGCGTAATAAAAGGGCATTCGGAGAGTTTGAAATTATCCGCCGCTTCTTTAAAACCATAACTAAAAATGGCTACCAATCCTTTAACGTCTAATTCAGCTTCTCGCAAAGCATCTACGGCTTTCAAACTACTTCCTCCCGTAGAGATTAAGTCTTCAATTAACACCACACGTTGCCCTTTTTCGTAATGCCCCTCTACCATATTTCCAAGACCATGACCTTTAGCGGCACTTCTAATGTAAATAAAGGGTAGACCAAGCTCCTGAGCAACAAGTGCGCCTTGAGGTATTCCTCCCGTTGCAACACCCGCAATAACATCTGGTTTTCCAAATCTATTAAGAATTGCCTCTACAAAAGCTTGTCTGATGTGAGTTCTTTCTTTTGGATAACTTAGTGTTACCCTGTTGTCACAATAGATTGGAGATTTCCAGCCTGATGCCCAAGTAAAAGGTTGATTGGGTTGAAGTTTTACTGCTTTTACTTTAAGAAGGACTTCTGCGATTTTTAAAGCATTATCTTTGTTGTCAATCATGTCGCAAAATTATAAAGTTTTCATTGATAACAATGTTCTTATTTTCACTTCTGCTAAATTAGAAGGTATTCCTATTTTCGATTTCTCTGATCCAATTGCAAATTACCAACAACTAATTTCATTGCTCTCTGCTTATAGTTATCAAATTGTTAGTGACAATCCGAAAAAGTCAATGAAAAAGTTTTTTCGAGACTTTAAATATGTTAAAGCAGCAGGTGGATTGGTGAATTATCAAAACAAAATGTTGTGGATTTATAGAAATGGAAAATGGGATCTACCAAAAGGAAAAATTGAACGCAAGGAAAAGAAATCACATGCAGCTTTGCGGGAGATAAAAGAAGAAACTGGTCTCCCGGGGATTTTTTCGATAGAATATAAGATTACGTCGACTTATCACGCCTATTTTGCTTATGAAAAGTCGGCACTTAAGAAAACTACTTGGTATAAAATGAATTATTTGGGCGATTTAAGAGGCAAACCTCAGAAAGAGGAAGGGATTTTAAAAGTGAAGTGGTTTTTATTGCACAAGCTAGACCTCCCAATTTCAGACACTTATCCCTTGATTCGTGATGTAATTTCTGGTGAATAAAGTTAAAAAAATGTTATTCTCTTCTGTTGTCTGAACAATATGCGTAAACTTGTATTCTAAAAATTCAAATCAGCAAACTATGAAAACTCTTTCAATCCTTTTTCTTTTCTTAGCTTTGAATGTTAGTGCACAGGAAAATTCTACCAAGCCGGAAAAACCAATTTTGAAGTTCAAAACGGTAGAAATTATTCGTAATGAAATTCCTTATGATTCACCGGAGCAATTTGTATTTGAATTCAAGAATAAAGGAAAAAAACCCATCACAATTCAAAATGTAAGCACGAGTTGTGGTTGCACTGCAGCTGAAAAACCAACTGAGCCTATCAAACCAGGTCAAAAATCTAAAATTGTAGTTTCCTACGATACCAAAAGAGTAGGTGAGTTCACAAAAACAATTACGGTTAATTCAGATCTTGCCCAGCCTGTTGTTCTTACCATCAAAGGGAAAGTTAAAGAACAAGGACAATAAATTGGCGAATTTTCAATTCGTTGTTTACTTTCGTTTTTTGGCAATTTAGCGAGAGGAAATACCTATCTTTGCATGTCAAAATTGCCTAATGGAAATTCCTAAAACATACGAGCCGTCAAAAGCAGAAAGCAAGTGGTATCCTTATTGGATGAATAAAGGATATTTTAATTCCACTCCTGATAACAGAGAGCCCTATACCGTAGTTATTCCGCCCCCAAATGTAACGGGTGTTCTTCACATGGGACACATGTTAAATAATACCATTCAAGATGTTTTGGTACGAAGAGCGCGCATGCTCGGAAAAAATGCGTGTTGGGTACCTGGCACTGATCATGCTTCCATTGCTACAGAAGCCAAGGTTGTTCAAAAACTCAAGTCAGAAGGAATTTCGAAAACAGATTTGTCAAGAGATGAGTTTTTAAAACATGCTTTTGAGTGGAAGGAGAAACACGGAGGAATTATTTTAGAGCAACTGAAGAAGCTTGGCGCATCGTGTGATTGGAATAGAACACATTTTACGATGGATGAAGAATACTCAAATTCTGTTATCTCCGTATTTATTGATCTTTTTAAAAAAGGTAAAATTTACAGAGGTGTTCGTATGGTGAACTGGGATCCCGAAGCTCTAACCGCCGTTTCAGATGAAGAGGTAATCTATAAAGAATTAAACTCACGATTATTTTTTGTTCGATATAAAGTAGTTGATTCTGTAGATGAATGGATTACAATCGCAACTACTCGGCCGGAAACAATATTGGGAGATACCGCAGTATGTGTGAATCCTAATGATGACCGATACAAACATCTCATTGGTAAATCTGTTATTGTACCAATCGCCAACCGAGAAGTTAAAGTTGTTGCCGACGAATATGTCGATCCTACATTTGGAACGGGATGTTTGAAAATTACACCTGCCCATGATATTAACGATTACGAAATTGGCAAAAAATTCAATTTAGAGACTATTGATGTGTTCAATGAGAACGGTACTCTAAATGCTCACGGTGCGCACTTTGAAGGCAAAGACCGTTTTGAAGTACGAAAGCTGATAGAAAAAGAATTAGAAGAAAAAGGTTATTTGGTTAAAACAGAAGATCACCTTAATAAAGTGGGATTTTCTGAGCGAACGAATGCAGTTATAGAGCCAAAACTTTCACTACAATGGTTTGTATCCATGAAGGAAATTTCAAAGTCTGCCTTGGATAATGTGATGAATGGCAACATTAAATTTCATCCTGAGAAGTTTAAAAACACTTATCGTCATTGGATGGAAAATGTTAAAGATTGGTGTATTTCCAGACAATTATGGTGGGGACATAGAATTCCGGCTTGGTATTATGGAAATGGAATCAACGATTTTGTTGTTGCAAGAACTGAGGAAGATGCCAAGACATTAGTGCAGGCAAAAACAAACCTCCAATTAGTTGAAATTACCCTACGTCAAGATGAAGATGTTTTGGACACTTGGTTTTCTAGTTGGCTTTGGCCAATTTCGGTTTTCAACGGCCTAACTCAGCCAAATAACGAAGAAATACGCTATTATTATCCGACGAATGATCTTGTCACAGCACCAGAAATCATGTTTTTTTGGGTAGCAAGAATGATCATAGCAGGTTATGAGTACCTTGGTGATTTGCCATTCAAAAATGTATACTATACAGGGATTGTAAGAGACAAATTAGGACGGAAAANNCAGCCACTTGAGTCCAATTTGTAGCGCTTCCAATTTGATAGGGTAACGACCGATCCGTTGTCGTCCCATCCCCAAGCTGGGAATATTGATTTCTTCCCCTGCTGGAAATGATTTGCCTTTTGATAGCGGGCAATGCGAACAAGGCAGGAACTTTACGAACAAGGTTTGGAATGCCTATCGCTTATTAGCCTCTTGGGAGGAAAAAGACTTTGATCAACCTGAATCTGCATCGATTGCTGCAAATTGGTTTAGTGCCAGATTTAATAGGGTTTTAGAAGAAATAAATGACGCGTTTGATAAGTTCAGAATAAGTGAAGCATTGATGCTTACCTATAAATTGGTGTGGGATGACTTTTGCTCTTGGTACCTAGAAATGATTAAACCAGGATATGAACAGCCAATTGATGTCTTAACAAAAAAGCAAGCCATTTCGTTTTTTGAACGTTTACTTCAAATTATGCATCCTTTTACGCCATTTGTTGCTGAAGAACTTTGGCACTTAATACGCCAAAGAAAAGAAGGAGAAGATATTATTGTTTCACAGTGGCCTGCTTTAGAAAATATAGCATCTAGTTATTTGGATTTGTTTGAAGTAGCCCAAGAAGTAATTACTGGAATTAGAAACATTCGAAAGTCTGGAAATATTGCTACGAAAGTACGCTTGGATTTAAAAGTGAAAAGAAATAACGAAGCATCGGCCCAATTTGATCCTATCATAATTAAAATGGGCAACCTGTCTTCTTTGGAATATGTAGTTGAAAAACCACTACAAGCAAATTCGTTTCTAGTTAGAGGAAATGAATTTTACGTGCCATTTGGTGAGGAAATTGACCTTGCTGCGGAACGAAAAAAAATGGAAGAGGAACTGACCTATACAAAAGGATTTTTGCGTAGTGTTCAGTCGAAATTAACAAATGAAAAATTCATGAGTGGAGCCCCTGCACAAGTCGTTGAAATGGAAAGAAAAAAAGAAAACGACGCACTTGTGAAAATCAAACTTTTGGAAGAAAAAATTAAAGAGTTGAATTAAATAAACTCAAAATCAACCCTTCTGTTTCGTTGCTTACCCTCCTCAGAATCGTTAGAATCTACCGGATTACTTTCTCCTTTGAAATCGATTACAATTCGAGATTTTTCAATACCACATGTGTTAAAAAATTCAATCAGTGATTTGGCGCGGTTTTTTGAAAGGGTTAAATTATAGGCATTTGATCCGTCTCCATCTGTATGGCCGGTAATACGCAAACGCAAATCGGAATGGCTATTTAGCATTTTAACAATTTCGAGAAGATAGGTCGTGAATTCCTTGCGAATCGCAAATTGATCATAATCGAAATATACCGGTTGAAAAACAAAAGATTTTAATTCTTCCTTTCGGACGGAAGGAGAAGAAACCCCATTTTTTACATCTTTTCTTAATCTATCTACCCAAACATGAGAGGTTTCCTGGTGAGTTTCTTTCCATTCAATTCCTTGTTTATACAATACCACTTTGGAAAATGAGGAGGTTTGTCCTTTTTTTATAAGTTGACCACTTAAATAGCCATTAGTAGGATTATAGATTAATTGAAGTGAAAATTCTCCTTGTGTGACACCTACTTCTTTATTTTTATTTGAAAAGTTAAGTTTCATTGAATTAATCTCAACCTGCCCATTAAGTAAATAAACACCAAATTCATTTTTTTGATAGGGTTCAATTTTACATTTAGCATCAGCTAGCCCATTGATAACGTTAAGATTTAAATAGATGGCATTCATCTTTTCAGGTGAAATGGTGGTGTCCTCTTGATAAAACCCTTGCCAAGTGCCAGAAAACTTTTGAGCATGGAAAGTGGTAAACCGAAGAATATTAACTATTAAAACCAAGAAAGTTAACCGATGAACCATATCTGTAGTATTCGATTTTAAACAAAAAATGTTCCGTAAAACATGTAGAACTATTTTTTCCGATATTTGTTTCATCAAAAAATCTTCATGAAAACATTATTATTAGCCATTTTATCTTTTGTTATGATAACCACGACAGATACCAAGGAAAACAAAAAAGAATCGATTCATCAATTCAAGGTGAAAGACATCAATGGTAATAGTTTTGAATTTTCCTCCTTAAAAGGAAAGAAAGTCATGATCGTTAATACAGCTTCGAAATGTGGACTGACGCCGCAGTATGAAAAATTAGAAGCATTGTATCAAATGTACAAAGACAACAATTTTATAATTATTGGTTTTCCTGCTAATAATTTTATGGGGCAAGAACCCGGGTCTGACCAAGAAATATCAACTTTTTGTCAAAAGAACTATGGTGTAAGCTTCCCAATGATGTCGAAGATCTCTGTGAAAGGGAAGGGCATGCATCCCGTTTATCAATTTCTTACAAAAAAATCTAAAAATGGCTTAGAGGACAATGAAGTGCAATGGAATTTTCAGAAGTACTTAATTGATGAAGAAGGTCATTTAGTGAAGGTGATTTCACCAAGAACTCAGCCAGATGATGCTTCCATAATTCAGTGGATTGAAAAATAGTTGAAAAGTTAACATTTTGTTCATAAATAAAGGGTTTACGACCCAATTTAGCCCCTCAGAAACGAGGGGCTTTTTTTATATTTGTTACGTTAATAAAAAAGCAGTTAAACAAAGATAAATATGTCAGAAGAAGAAAGAAAAGATAATTATTCAGCGGATAATATTCAGGTATTAGAGGGGTTAGAGGCGGTTAGAAAAAGACCAGCCATGTACATTGGGGATGTTGGGTTGAAAGGATTGCATCATCTTGTATACGAGGTGGTAGATAACTCAATCGATGAGGCGCTAGCAGGGTATTGTGACACCATTCACGTCAGTATTAATGAAGACAATTCAATAACGGTTTTGGATAATGGTCGAGGTATTCCAACTGCTATGCATACCAAGGAGAAAAAATCTGCTTTAGAGGTTGTTATGACAGTGCTCCACGCAGGTGGTAAATTCGACAAAGACACGTACAAAGTTTCTGGAGGATTGCACGGTGTTGGTGTGTCATGTGTGAATGCCTTGTCAACTCATTTAATGGCTACTGTGCGTCGCGAAGGAAAGGTTTTTCAACAAGAATATAGTATCGGAAAGCCATTGTATGATGTTAAAGTTGTTGGAGAATCAAATGAAACAGGGACGGAAGTTACCTTTAAACCGGATGCTTCAATATTTGAATCAACAGAATATAATTTTGATACATTAGCAGCGAGAATGCGTGAATTAGCCTTTTTAAATAAAGGAATCACGATAACTCTTAAAGACAAGCGTATCACTGATGATGAAGGAAACCATCCAACTACACGTTATTTTTCGGAAGGTGGGTTAAGGGAATTTGCGCAATATTTGGATCGAAATAGAGAGGCTTTAATTCAAGATGTTATTTATTTTGAAGGAGAGCGAGAACGTATTCCAGTGGAAGTCTCCTTGACTTACAATACTTCTTACACCGAAAACATTCAGGCGTATGTAAACAATATCAATACCCACGAGGGTGGGACACATCTTTCAGGTTTTAGACGAGGATTGACAAATACGCTGAAAAAATATGCAACTGATTCGGGAATGTTGGCAAAGGAGAAAATTGAAATTGATGGAGACGATTTCCGCGAAGGGTTGACAGCAGTAGTATCGGTAAAAGTTGCAGAACCTCAGTTTGAAGGACAAACTAAGACGAAATTAGGAAATAGAGAAGTTACAGCCCCCGTAAGTCAAGCCGTTTCTGAAATGCTTTCGGCATATTTGGAGGAGCATCCTACAGAAGCTAGGTTAATTGTTGAGAAGGTGATTTTAGCTGCTCGCGCGCGTCATGCCGCAAGAAAAGCAAGAGAAATGGTGCAGCGAAAGAATGTATTAGCCGGCGGAGGACTGCCAGGAAAATTGGCCGATTGTTCAGAAAAAGATCCTGCAGCATGTGAAATTTACTTTGTCGAGGGAGATTCTGCAGGGGGAACAGCAAAACAAGGTAGGGACCGACACTTTCAAGCTATTATGCCATTGAGAGGAAAGATTTTGAACGTAGAGAAGGCCATGCAACATAAAATATTTGAGAATGAAGAAATTAAAAATATTTATACGGCATTAGGGGTGAGAATTGGAACGGAGGAAGACTCCAAGGCACTTAACTTAGAAAAGTTACGTTATCATAAAATTATCATCATGTGTGATGCCGATGTCGATGGATCACATATCGAAACGTTGATATTAACCTTTTTCTTCAGGTATATGAAAGAGCTTATTGAAAATGGGTATATCTATATTGCGACACCTCCACTTTATCAAGTTAAAAAAGGAGCTAAAGCCGAGTATGCGTGGAACGAAGACCAGCGAGATAGGCTTATTCACGACATGAAAGGCGCAGGAAGTGAATCTTCGGTTAATGTGCAACGCTATAAAGGTCTTGGAGAAATGAACGCAGAGCAATTATGGGAAACAACTATGAACCCAGAAAGCAGAACCTTGCGACAAGTTACCATTGAAAATGCTGCAGAATGTGATCAGATTTTCTCTATGCTAATGGGCGATGACGTACCTCCTAGGAGAGAGTTTATTGAAAAGAACGCTAAATATGCTAAAATTGATGCATAAAAGTAAAAGAAGTAAATATTGCGTCCAGTTGAAATCAATTGGACGTTTTTTTTTAGGGATAAGTTTAATTTTTATCTTCGGACAAACCCATGCACAACATTATTTACCTGTTGGTTGCAAGCATCCTGAATTTCCAAAAATAAGAAATCACGAAACCGTCACCTTGCATTCAGGTTATTCCTTAGTGTTTAACGAAAAACACGAACAAGCATCATGGGTTGCCTACATATTAACGAAAAAGGAAACACAAGGAACCATAGAAAGAGGTGACCGATTCATCGAAGATCCAAATATATCCACCGGATCCGCAACGAATGCTGATTATAGCAAGAGTGGTTATGATCGTGGACATTTAGCTCCTGCTGCAGATATGAAATGGTCAGAAAAAGTCATGGCTGAATCATTTTTTTTTAGCAATATGAGCCCGCAAGTTCCATCTTTCAATCGGGGAATATGGAAAAAATTAGAGGAAAAAGTAAGAGATTGGGCTATTTGCTATGATTCTGTTTTAGTGATTACAGGACCAATTTTAGAAAATGGTTTACCAACGATAGGTAAAAATGAAGTCAGTATTCCAAAATATTATTACAAAGCATTGATTGACTATAAGCACGAAAAGTCAAAAGCAATTGCCTTTATAATACCCAATAGCGGATCCAAAGATCCACTAAAAAAATTTATTTGCAGTATTGATGAACTAGAACTTAGAACTGGAATTGATTTTTTTTACCAATTTGAGGATCAACTTGAAAATACACTTGAAAAACAGAAATGCCCGACATGTTGGGGTTTATAAAAATAAGAAGAGCCGCATTACGCGGCTTTTTGTAAAATCGATTCTAGTTAAAGTCAAAGTGGATAGGCATTGTAAAAGAAGACCTTACTTTTAAGCCGCGGGTCTCACCAGCTTTCCATTCAGGCATGGCGCGGATTAATCTTTTAGCTTCGTTATCAAGTTCTCTAGAAACACCTTGAATCACTTCAACATTAGATATGGTTCCATCCTTTTCGACAACAAATTTTAGGTAAACTTTTCCTTTATCACCTCGTTCCATAGCAATTTCCGGGTATTGTAAATTTTTTTGCATCCATTTTTGCATGGCCGATTCACCTCCATTGAATACCGCCTCGACATCTGGGAAATCCTCTACCGGTTCAACGATTGGAATAATTGGTACAATCGGATCTTCGATGTCAATTAATACAACTCTATTGTTTGTGTCCTCGATATTGCGATTATCAATAGTAATTATCGGATCATTTAGATCAAGTGCTGCCTGAGGCGCCTGTTGAGGAGGTAGTTTTGGTAATTCAACTTTCAAATCTTGTTCTTTTTCCACTTCTTCGTAACTTGATATTGACACAGAGTTTTTAGCGTTTGAATCGTCTTTTTCCGCAATTATTTGTTGGTAAGAGAATGCAGCGAGCGTAATTCCGGCAACATAATTCAATCCTACCAAGAAAAATCCGTGTCTAAAGCGATTCGCATCGACATTTTTGTTTTTTTTCGTTTCCATAGCCTTATAGTTTTTGAGATTTCAAAAGGCTAATTCAATTAATGTGCCAATATAAAATATGGGTCAAAAAAAAAGACCGCTTTCGGCGGTCTTTTTATAACTGAACATAAATGTATTTAGTTTAATTCAAAATTGATGGGCATAGTGAATGAAGATCGAACTTTCATTCCTTTACTTTCACCAGGTTTCCATCCTGGCATCGCCCTCACTAATCTTTTCGCTTCATTATCTAAGTCTCTTGATACACCCTTGATTACTTCAACATTCGAGATAGCTCCATCTTTTTCAACAACAAACTTTAGGTAAACTTTACCTTGTTCACCCATTTCCATGGACATTTCAGGGTACACTAAGTTTTGTTGCATCCATTTTTGCATTGCCGATTCACCACCAGTAAATTCTGCTTCCACGTCTGGAAAATCTACTACAGGTTCCACAATTTCTGTGACTTCAACTTTTTCTTCCACTATTTCTATAGTTTCGATGATAGTTTCTTTTTGCTCTTCGTTTTTGTTTTCTACCACCTTGATTTCCTGAGTAAGATCGATTTCTTGCTGAGGTTGAGGTTGTTCAATAGTTTTTGGTGGTTCCTCTTTAGGTGGTTCATCTTTATTAACCTCTTCAGTAGTGGTGTTACCAGAACCTGTATTCAATTTCTTAGGTCCATCTTCGTCAACTATATCTTGATAGGTAAATGCAGCAAGAACCAACCCGCTGATATAACAAAATCCTACCATAAAAAAACTAGAGCGAACTCTGTTTATGTCTGCGTTCTTATTTTTCTTTACTTCCATAGCTTTAATGGTTTTAAAATTTCAAATCAATTTATGTGCCAATTAATGAACAAGGTTTCCATAAGCCTCAGCGGATAGTAGTTGAGAAATTTCATCGTTATTTGAAATTTTCACTTTAACCATCCAACCATCACCATAAGGGTCACTATTAACCAATTCAGGGTTTGTGTCTAGTTTTTCGTTAAATTCAAGTATTTCTCCCGTCAAAGGCATGAATAAATCGGAAACAGTTTTCACTGCTTCAATCGAACCAAAAACCTCCTCTTGAGAAACGGATTCTCCCACAGTTTCAATCTCTACATAAACGATATCGCCTAACTCACTTTGAGCAAAATCCGTAATACCTACTGTAGCTATATCTCCTTCCACTAATACCCATTCGTGGTCTTTTGTATATTTTAAATTACTTGGTATACTCATATTTCTTTCCTTGTAGGAGACAAATGTAATAAAAGCGTTGCATTCGAACAATCAAAGGCATCTTTTTTTCTTTAATTTTGCGACATGACATCGGAGCAATATAAAGAGTTGGTGATTAGACTTGACAAAATAAAGAACTTTCTGAAGATTGAAGAGAAAAGAATGCATTTAAAAGAAGAGGAGTTAAAATCGCAGGACCCGTCGTTTTGGGAGGACCCGAAAAAAGCAGAGCAGCAAATGAAGGTTATTCGAGGCTTAAAATATTGGGTTGAAAATTTTGACAATCAAAAATCTGCAGTAGATGACTTAGAAGTTCTTCAGGAATTTGTAAAAGAGGGTGTTAGTTCGGATACAGAGCTCGAAGTTTCTTACCGAAATACGGTTGAGAGTATTGAAGAATTAGAACTTAAAAACATGCTTTCGAGTGAAGAGGATTCTTTAAGTGCGGTCATTCAAATAACAGCAGGAGCAGGAGGTACTGAAAGTTGTGACTGGGCATCAATGCTCATGCGTATGTACATGATGTGGGCTCAGAAAAAAAATTATAATATAACCGAATTAAACTTTCAAGAGGGAGACGTTGCTGGGGTGAAGACGGTATCGTTAGAATTTGAAGGAGAGTTTGCCTTTGGATATTTGAAGGGAGAAAATGGTGTGCATCGTTTAGTTAGAATATCCCCGTTTGATTCAAATGCAAAACGCCATACTTCGTTTGTTTCCGTATACGTGTATCCTTTGGTTGATGACAACATAGAAATCAATATTAATCCGGCTGATATTTCTTGGGAAACTTACCGATCGGGAGGGGCAGGAGGACAAAACGTCAACAAAGTAGAAACGGCAGTTCGCTTGCGTCACGCTCCTTCAGGAATCATCATAGAGAATTCAGAATCTCGATCTCAGCTCGCTAATAAAGAGAAAGCGATGCAATTATTGCGTTCTCAATTGTACGAACTTGAATTACGCGAGCGCATGGAAAAACGCAGTGAAATCGAAGCAGGAAAAAAGAAAATAGAGTGGGGTTCACAAATTCGTAATTACGTTATGCATCCATACAAATTGGTTAAAGATGTCCGAACAGGAACTGAAACGGGAAATGTCGATGCCGTAATGGATGGCGACTTAGACCCGTTTTTAAAGTCGTTCTTGATGATGTATGGGGGAGGGTAATTCAAAGGTATTCAATAAGATTTTCTAATTGCAAAGCACGCGAACCTTTTAATAAAATCAAATGATCTTTGTTTCCATCCATATGCTANNTTTATTTCTAATTGTTCTAGGTGTTTAATGAGATTCTCTTTTGTTTCAAAACCATTTTTGTTAAATTTCATAAATTCCGTTCCTAGGGTAATGTAATTTAAATGGTGAGTATTACAATATTGAATTATGGATTGGTGTTCCTCACTTGTCTCATTTCCTAATTCAAGCATATCTCCCAAAATAACCAGTTTTCTATTATTTTGAATTAATAAAAAACTCTCCAAAGCTGATTTCATACTTGATGGATTGGCATTATAACAATCTACGATTAAGGTGTTATTCTTAGTTTTTTGAATTTCAGATCTGTTATTTTTTGGTTCATAATTAGCAATGGCATTATTTATTAGAGTAGGGTCAACCTCGAATAAAATTCCAAATGATATAGCCGCTAAAAAGTTGTAAAAGTTATACTTTCCGAGCATTTTTGTTTGAATTTCGCCACTTTCATATGATTTATATTTCCATTTTAGTTTAATAAAAGGATTCAATTCAATTAATTCCCCCTTTATTTCTCCATTTTCGCCGTATGATAAACTCAAAGTAATATTACTCAGCGCATTCATTAAAATGGAGTCATCCGCGTTTACTATTATTTTTCCATTCTTTTCAATAACAGATTTATAAAGCTCAGTTTTTGTTTTAAAAACGCCTTCAAAATTTTTAAATCCTTCTAAGTGAGCTTTACCAATATTAGTGATAATGCCATGTGTTGGGATGGCAATATCACAAAGCTCTTGAATATCGTGAGGTTTGTTAGCTCCCATTTCAATAATGGCAATCTCATGAGTTTCATTTAGCTGTAAAAGTGTGAGAGGAACGCCAATATGGTTATTTAAATTCCCTTTAGTACACAGTACCTGATATTTTTGACTTAATACAGCATTGATTAATTCTTTCGTACTTGTTTTTCCATTACTTCCGGTAATACCGATAATTGGTATATTAAATTTTGACCTGTGATGATTAGCTAATTTTTGAAGAAATATAAGACAATTTTCGACATGAAATATCGTAGAATCGTTTGCATATTTGGCATCATCGACAATTGCATATTTTGATCCTTTATCAATGGCCTGTTGTGCAAATTCATTTGCGTTGAAATTATTTCCTTTTAATGCAACAAATAACGAATTTTCTATAATATTTCTTGTATCTGTGCAAACGCCTGCGGAATTGTAAAACAAATAAAATAACTTTTCCATGTAACAAAGATGCAAAAAAAAAGCCCGATATCCGGGCTTTTTTTTATTCATTTAAAACTTATCTTTTCTTTTTATTTGGCCTTGTACTTCCAATGCGATCCATAGCGCATCGGAAACCAATCATATCAGAACTTTGATCTTCGTCTAGGAAGCGTCTATTCCCTGATGATAACCAGTATGTCTTATCTGCCCAAGAACCACCTTTGTAAACACGTGACTTATCTGAAATGAGGGTAGTTGGCCAACCTGCAACTCCTTGATTTATATCTTTAAATTCAAAATCTTTATTCTCGTGTTCGCTTTGATACATCACTTGTTTAACATCGCGTTTTCCTTCATTAATTTCATTTTTACGCTGCTGATTATTGTAAAAAATAGATGATTCTAAATCTCCATCCATATAATCTCTATAATCGTCTTTTCGATAATTTAAGCGACCGGCAGTTTCTTCTGACGTAACATTACGCCATCTTTGGCTTCCTTTTGTCTCAGAGATGAATTCAGTCAATCCATTTCTCAATGTCATAATCCAAGTAGTAATAGTTGGATCCATAAAGTAGGACTTGAATTTGAATTCAAGATAATCTTTGCTAAACATTGCCACTGGATTTGCTCCACCATCTAAAACACCAATACTAGTTGGATCAAAATTTAAATTAAACGAAGGTTTAATAATATCTACTTTCAAGTCAACGGTTTGTTTACCATCTTTGAAAATGTCTGGTAGAGACATATTAAATAATACTCTTTCTATATAGGCTGAAGCAGCGATACTTCTACCTTGATTATGCAATGTAATTGCAGTATCTAATAGAATATTTAAGGTATCTAGAAATTCAAATTGTAACTTTTCTTGATTGGTAAATAATTTGTTGTTTGAAACAAAATTTAAGGAAGGCGAATTAAATCTGTACTTTAAAGAATCCTGTCTAGAATTTATTTTGGAATTCATTCTATTGTTATTGACAATACTTTTAGTAGGAGTAGGTTTATTATTTGGAGATTGTTTTGAAAAATTTGAACTGTAGGTGGTATTAGTGTCTTGTTGGTAATTGACTGTCGCGAAATTCATATATTTAATTCTGGCGAATTCATTCACAAATTCTTTCATTCCATGTACGTCATAGATATTTTCATTGGCTTTTACAGGTTTGTCGTATAAACCATTTGGAACTAACAGTTGTGTAGTATAAACATTTCCTCTAAATGGCATAAATTCATCTAAAACTTCACTTGATAAAGGTCTATATACATCCATTACCCATTCGGATACGTTTCCTGCCATATGATATAAACCATAATCATTTGGCCAAAAATCATCCACACGACATGTAATATCTGCACCATCGTTGAGCTGACCTGCTACGCCCATCATGTCGCCTTTTCCTCTACTGAAATTAGCTTGTATTGCACCGGCAAATTGAGCTCTTTCATCCCTTACATAATGTCCATTCCAAGGGTAAATGCGACGATCAGAAATATTTTCAGATTTAGGGTCTAGGTTATGAATCAGACCTAATGCAGCAAACTCCCATTCCGCTTCAGTTGGCAATCTGTATGCAGGTAAAATGATTCCATCTTCCATTTTAACCGGTCTTTTCCCTAATCTTCCTGTAGCTTTATTATCGTCTCCTACTTCAGCGTAAACTGGATCAAAGTTTTGTAATTGATATGGATCTCTTGGAATAGGTCGATTTGTTCGTTTATCTAACGGAGCTTTTTTGCTTTTTGATACCGTATAACCACCTTTTTCTAACTCTCCCTTTTCATTATATTCACCACTTTCAACTACATAATTTCCATTCAAGTAATTTTCAGTACTGAACATATTTTCAGGTTTTGATTGAAAATCTTTATCGTATTTAGAATCATTAGCAGCGCCAATATCGCCATCTTGAAAATTTGCATTATCAGCAAAATGCCATTTAAGAATACCTTCTCTAACTAAAATTGCTTCATTCACTCTATCAGTCCTCCACTTACAGAAATCGTTTGCCTGCAACCAAGAAACACCTACAACTGGGTAATCTCTGTATGACGGATGTCTCAAGTAATAATTGACGTATTTCTCTCTGTAACCTAGTGTTTTACGCCATGCCAATGTATCAGGAAGGCACTTTTTGTATACGTGTGGATAAGTTTTATAATAAACGCGTTTCATCCAATTCATATATTCTTGCCAATGCAAGTTAGTAACCTCTGTACGGTCCATGTAGAATGAGCTTACGGTAAATCGTGCGGAACGAGCATTCCAATCATACATTACATCTTGTTCGGTTCTTCCCATTGTAAAAGTTCCTCCTTGTATGAATACAAGTCCAGGACCTGTTTCTTGTTCTTTTGCATTAACCTTTTCAAATCCACCATTTTTATAATTATTGTATTCCCAACCTGTTGAAGAAGATCTTTCTTTTACACAAGAGGAGATTAAGAGAATTCCAAAAAGTGAACATCCAATGGTTTTATTAAGTTTTATATTCATTTCTTAACTATTAATGTCAATATTTAACTTTTCTATTTATGTTTGGTTACATCCGTTTAAAACGACGGGCATGATATTTTCCTAAAGTTTTTCGCTTTTTTTCTACATTTCAGATTAATTCCCAGTGAAATTTCATGAGAACCACCTGATATTCCATTTCCTAATTTCGATACAGTTAAATCATAACTATAACCTAATTTAAATTTTTCTGTCACTAATCCTAAACTGAGAATAAACGCATCTCTATTTCTATACCACGTTCCAAAGGAAAAATTTCCGAATTTAACATATGTTCCGATATTTAATTCTTGGAAACCGTTTTGATATTGGTAAATAATATTGGGAAGAATGCTAGTGGTGTTTGAAAATTTTCCTCTTCGACCCAATTTTATTTCCGCTCCGGCATGCCCAGTGAAACGCATCGGCAACTTAGATTTGCCTAAAATCATTGATTCGTCAGGTTGATTTAAGTGATGTATCGCTCCACCGAAGAAATAATTTTTTCCAAAACCCACTGCACCAAAAGAGGCATCAAAAAATCCTCTTCTACCATTCCCTCTTGGAACATCACCTGTTTGATAAATAAAACCTCTTCTTGGATCTATCATATCACCAAATGTAAGCTTGTCCCAATCTAAGAATTTTTGAAAATAAGCAGCCCGAACACCTAACATTACAGAAAACTTTCTTGAAACTTTGAGGTTGTATGAATATATTCCGCCCAACATTGTGGTTTGAATCGTTGCTTGCCCCTGCATGTCGTGCATAGCAATTAAACCCACCCCACCAGAAATCGATTTGACATAGGTATCAAATGAAGCTGAAGAGGTCACGTAGTTTCCGGTTAGTTGAGGCCATTCATTTCTGTAATTTAACCCCAACCTAGGACATCCAGTAGAACCTGCAAGAGCTGGGTTCAGGTAAATAGGATTTGAATAAAATTGTGTAAAAGTTGGGTCCTGGGACCAGGATACGTTATTGAATAAAAAGCAGAATCCCAATAAAAATAAGGTTATACGAATAGTTGTCTTCACAAACACAGTTTTAAGCACGATCAAAATATACGTAGTTTTGGTTTTATAGGTTACAAATATCGGATATTTCTTCAAATAAATAAAATATTATTGCGTTTTTGTTGTGTTCAACTAATTTTGAAGTCGTGAAAAAACAAATGTTAATTTTATTTTTCTTGCTATTGTTAATCGGAAATATTTTCGCTCAAGAAAAATCCTTTACGATAACATGGAAAAACTCTTCTGAATTGGTAATCAGAGGAAATCAGGTTTATCAGCCTCAATTTGAGCAAGTTCATTTAGACAATGGACGTCCCCTTTATTATTTTAAAGAAAAAGCTAGCAGCACGAAACTTTCGAACTTTATAAATTACACAAGCCAATTAGCTGACAAAAAGGACATTGACTATTTTAATAGTTTAAATATACATGTCCCAGAAGAATTAGACTTACATCATGGTATTCGAAACGAGAGGGGTGAGTCATATTTTGTAATTTCATTGTTTCCTTTTGTGAGAATAGAAGGCAAGTTACATCGAATTAATTCTTTAAATTTTTCTTTCTCAGACAATTCTATTCAACAAAATAAAGATTTTGTGACCGAATCGGTATTAAAACAAGGAAATGGAACCTGGTATAAGATAAGCGTAAGTAAAGACGGACTATATAAAATTGATAAAACTTTCTTAGAAAATTGCGGAATTAATGTTTCGACCGTTTCTCCAAATTCGATTCATATTTTCGGTAACGGAGATGGTCAATTGCCTGAACTTAATAGTATTGCTAGAAAAGACGATTTGGTTAATAATTCGATTCAAATTGAAGGAGATCAAGATGGCAGTTTTGACCAAAATGACTACATCCTTTTTTATGCACAGGGCCCTCACAAATGGTATGCAAACGGTACGGCAGAATTTGATCAAAAAAGAAATTTATATAGCGATGAATCTTACTATTTCATAAATATTAATCCCAATTTAGCACCCTTGAGAATAACAAACGAAACGCTAATATCGGATAACCCAAGTGTTGAAGTTTACTCCTATGATTACAGAGATATATACGAAACTGATTTAGTAAACCTTGTTTCTGGCGGTCAGCGTTGGTATGGAGAATTATTTGATTCTGAGCTTGAAAGAACTTTTAATTTCGCTATTCCAAATATTGATACCTCAGCAGTTCGATTTAAAACGGCGATTGCAACTAACTCAACATCTTCTTCAGGAACATCTCAAAAGTATTCTGTCAACGGACTCGTATTATTAGATACCAATCTACCCGCTGTAGGTGCTGATTATGCACGATCAGCGAAAGTTTTCCAACTTAATTCGCCTTCTAGTACTATACCTTTAAAAATTTCTATAACCCGCAATACTCCCAACACCTTTACCTATTTGGATCGCATACTTTTCAATACAAGAAGAAAACTTGTTTTTTTCGGGACGCAATTTGGATTTAGGAATTTAACTATTCAACAAACAGGTAATGTTGCGAATTATTCAATTTCTTCATTTCCGAGTTCAGGTTTTGTTTGGGACGTTTCGGATGTAAATAACCCTAAAAAGATACAAGGAATATTTCAAAATGGAACATTTCAGTTCAAGACAGATTTCAGTTACAAAGAATACATTGCTTCTAATGGAACGAGTTTCTTTACTCCAAATCGAATTGGACCAATCGAAAATCAAAATTTACATGCTTTAGAAGAACCTGATTTATTAATCGTTACAAACCTCACGTTTCTTTCCCAGGCAGAAAGATTGGCAAATCTTCACAGAGAAGAAGGATTAGTTGTACATGTGGTAACCTCTGAGCAGGTCTATAATGAATTTAGCTCTGGAGCCCCAGATCCTACCGCCATTAAAATGATGGCCAAGATGTTCTACGATAGAGGAATGGCCGCAGGGAATCTAAAATTTAATTCGCTATTGTTATTCGGAGATGGTACCTTCGATCCTAAGAATAGAGTGGCAAATAATAATAACATGATGCTCACCTATCAAATGGAAAACAGTGAAAACCATATTGAGGCTTTGGTAACAGATGATTATTACGGAATGCTTGACAATAACGAGTCTATTAGCCCGAATGATTTAATGGATATAGGTGTAGGAAGGATTCTTGCTTCTGATATAACACAAGCCAAACAACAAGTAGATAAAATCGAACATTACATCAAAAATGGTTCATCACTTTTTAACAATGCAAACGCATCATGTTGTTTAGGAACTTCAAATGAAAACACTTTCGGTGATTGGCGAACAAAGTTTGTACAAATAGCTGATGATGAAGAAAATGGCTATTTCATAAATATAGATACAGAGCCTCAATATCAGTTGGTTAAAAATCAGCATTTTGAGATGAATTGCGATAAACTTTACATGGATGCATTCCCGCAAGAAGTCACTGCCGGAGGACAACGGTATCCAGATGTTCTTAACGCCATAACAGATAGAGTGCAACGCGGTGCATTAATCGTTAATTATGTTGGGCATGGTGGTGAAGTTGGACTTGCCGAAGAGCGTGTGGTTACCATTCCTCAAATTAACTCATGGAGTAATATTAACGCACTCCATTTATTCGTTTCAGCTACTTGTGAATTTACCAAATACGATGATCCATCGCGTGTTTCGGCCGGCGAATGGTTAGCACTGAATCCTGCGGGTGGAGCAATTGCCCTGATGACTACCACAAGATCCGTATATTTTGGTGTTAATAGCTCTACAGGACAAGCTTTTTATTCGCACGTTTTTGATCGAGATGCAGATGGAAAACCGCTTAGCTTCGGTGAAATTATGCGACGAACAAAAAATAGTGCTGGTTCATCTACAAACAAAAGAAGTTTTACATTAATTGGGGATCCTGCTTTAAAAATTGGATTACCACGTTTTAACATTGTGACCGATAGCATTAATGGTAATGACCCTTTGTCCTATGTGGATACTATGAAAGCATTGAGTAAGGTGACCGTAAAGGGTCATTTAGAAGATCAGAATGGAAGTTTAATGACAACCTTTAATGGAAAAATAATGCCATCTATTTACGACAAGGTTAAAATTCAAAAAACGCTTGCTCAAGATCCGGAATCACCAGAAATATCCTATGAACTTCAACGTAATATTGTATACAAAGGAAAAGCCTCAGTACACAACGGCCAATTTGAATTTTCTTACGTGGTACCAAAAGATATTGCGCTTTCATATGGTAAAGGAAAGATTAGTTATTATGCGGAAAATGATATAGTTGATGCACAAGGATTTGATACAAATTTCAGAATAGGTGGAATTAATCCGGATGGAATAAATGATGTTACAGGTCCTGAAGTGTCGCTATTTATGAACGATTTTTCGTTTGTTGATGGATCAATTACTGACAATAATCCTGTTTTAATTGTTAAAGCAATTGATGAAAATGGAATAAATACGGTTGGAAATGGAATCGGTCACGACCTAACGGCTATTCTTGATGGGAATACAGCAAAACCAATAATCTTGAACGATTATTACGCCTCTGATTTGGATAGTTATCAGTCAGGTGAAGTTCGCTATCAGTTCGTGAACTTAACGCCAGGGCCACACACCATCCAAGTTAAGGTTTGGGATGTGAACAATAACTCATCAACCATGGAAATAAGATTTGTCGTTCAAAATAAAGAAGAACCTTTTTTAACACGAGTTTTAAATTACCCCAATCCTTTCACAACATCAACCTCTTTCATGTTCGAACATAATCAGTCTTGCAGTAGTTTGGATGTTCAAGTGCAGGTAATGACTGTCTCAGGTAAGTTGGTAAGAACCATTCAACAAACTCTTCCAACTCAAGGTTTTCGGGTGGAAGGACTACAATGGGATGGGAGAGATGATTTTGGAGATCAACTTGCCAAGGGCGTATATATTTATCGATTAAAGGTGAGGACTCCCGATGGTGTCACTGCCGAAAAAATAGAAAAATTGGCTATTTTACGTTGATAATACAATAAAAAGTATGTGTTTTCGTATATTTACCAACTCAATTATCTTTAAATGAAAATTTTATATTTTTGGTTGGTTCTTTTCATTCCCCTTGGATATGTTTTTGCACAACCGACAGGAGGTAGTGGAGCTTCCGACAATGATTTGCAACTCAATACCATTACTACAGCGTTACCTTTTATGGCCATCACTCCTGATTCTAGAGCTGGAGGAATGGGAGATGCTGGAACTGCATTGAGTCCAAGTTCCACGTCAGTTTATTGGAACACTGCGGGACTTAGTTTTGCACAACAGAAATCTGAGTTTAGTTTATCCTACACACCTTGGCTTCGTCAACTAACCAACGATATTCATCTTAGTTATTTATCTGGATATTATAAAATTAATAAAACTCACTCCGTGGGTGGTTCGTTACGTTTTTTTAGTTTGGGAGAAATAACATTTACGGATGCCCAAGGAAATGTTATTCGCGATGATAAACCAAGCGAGTATGAACTTACTGGCGCTTATGCATTTCGTCTTTCAGATAAATTTAGTGTTGGGATGAACGGGAAATTCGCATATTCAAATTTGACAGGCGGTTTAACAGTTGGAGGAATTAACACCAAAGCAGGAATTGTAGGTGCAGCTGATTTATCTTTTTGTTATAACAACGATGAAGCAAAAATTGGCAAAGTAAAAGGAACCTATCGCACCGCTTTAACGTTAAATAACATCGGAAACAAAGTTGCCTACTCAGAGCTTTCTCAACGCGATTTTATTCCAATGAACATGAAAATTGGTAACGCTTTTGATGCAGAATTCGATCAATACAACAAAGTAACCTTTTCTTTAGATCTTCAGCGTTTACTTGTTCCTACACCCGCGTTTTATGACCTAGTAGATGGCACTGTTACCATGATTTCGGGAAAATCAGACAATGTGGGAGTAATTTCAGGAATGATTCAGTCTTTTTACGACGCACCTGGAGCACCAGTTACGGATGATAATGGAGATTATATCCAAAATACAGATGGGAAATTCGAAGTGGCTAAATGGTCAAAGTTAAAAGAAGAATTAACTGAAATCAATATCGCTACCGGTGTTGAATGGTGGTACAATGATGTCTTTGCAGTTCGCGGTGGTTTGTTTTACGAAGCTAGAAATAAAGGTAATCGTCAGTTTATTAATTTGGGTGCAAGTTTGAAGTATAATGCATTCGCTATAGATTTTTCGTATTTGGCTTCAATCAGTGGTAGAAACAGTCCTCTGGCAAATACGCTACGTTTTACCCTGCGTTTCAATTTAGGAGAAAACTTCTCAAGCCAATCATTCGCTGGTCAAGAATAATGAAAATTCGCATTGGTTACGGCATTGATGTTCATCGATTAGGA
>DORI01000260.1 GCA_003512365.1 Crocinitomicaceae bacterium
CCGAATGTGGCATTCAGTGCGGTGGACAAGGTTAAATCATCCCAGGTCGGTGTGTTGAGAAAGAAATTTCTATCTCCCCATCCAACAGCAACAAAATTTAAAGAAGTGTCCTTTTCCTTAGTGTTTTCGTGAGGAAATAAGGTGTCCCAATTTACAATGGCATTTTGTTTAGGCAGAACAAAATCCGTATGGACACCTGTGTTCACAATGTAAATTTCTATTGTTGAATTTTCTTCGTCATCACCACTTATTGAGAACCTCGAGAGTATATAAGAAACAATCAAATAAAAAAGAACAAGACTAATGAAACCCAAAAGAATATATTTTAATACTCGAAAGGATTGCCGCGTTCTTTTAATTACTAATTGCTTTTTTTTCAAAGACGTTTTTTATTCAAAGTTAAAAACATTTGCAAGCTGCTCAAATCTTTAACGATTATTCAAAAAAAAAGAATGAAGAACAATTCCATATAACTATTTTTGTTTTTTTCGTTTTAACATATAAATTTTTAAAAATGACAATTAAATTGACAGGTATTCTAGTACTATTAGCTAGTTTTTTCAGCGCATATGGGCAGACCGAAGTTTACAGGGTAAACGAAGTGTTTAATAATATTAATAGGTATTATGTCGACTCAGTGGATCAAAAAAAGATCAGTGAAGCAGCAATTATTGCTATGTTAGAGAAATTAGACCCACATTCTTCCTTTATACCCAAAGAAGAATTGGCTGAAGCACAAACATCAATAAATGGTAGCTTTGTCGGAGTTGGAATTCGATTTCAAATCATTAAGGATACCTTAAATGTGGTTGCAACAATTCCTGGTGGTCCATGTGAGAAATTAGGGGTATTGCCTGGAGACAAAATCGTTAAGGTGGAAGGGAATAATATTGCTGGAATCGGACTTAAAAACGATGAAGTTCGTTCAAAATTAATGGGTGAATTAGGAACAAAAGTCACCATTTCGATCATGAGAAGAGGCCAGGCGCAATTGTTAGATTTCACCGTAACTCGAGATAAAATCCCTGTTCATTCAGTGGATACTTACTACATGATTGATAAGGAGATTGGTTACATCAAATTGAATGCGTTTTCAAAAACCACAGTTCAAGAAGTTCAAGATGCCATGAAATCTTTGAAAGCAGTAGGAATGAAAAGCTTGATTTTTGATTTGCAAGGAAATGGTGGAGGCTTATTGGAAGCTGCACATCGTTTAGCTGATGAATTTTTATCAGGAAATAAACTCATCGTTTATTCGCAAGGTAGGGCATACCCAAGAGAAGATAGAAAGGCAAGTAAATCCGGCATGTTTGAAAAAGGAAATTTGGTGATTTTAACGGATGAGTACTCTGCCTCTGCAAGTGAGATTCTCTCCGGAGCAATTCAAGATTGGGACAGAGGATTGGTAATAGGACGAAGAACTTTTGGTAAAGGATTAGTACAACGACCTATGGGTTTAAGCGATGGATCGGAAATCCGTCTTACCATTGCACGTTATTACACACCCGCAGGTCGTTTCATTCAAAAGCCATATGATGACCCAGCCGCATATAAAAAAGACATAACACAAAGATTTCTTAATGGAGAATTCACGAATGCAGATTCAATTAAATTACCCGATTCTTTAAAGTTTTACACATTGAATAAAAAGAGGTTAGTATATGCTGGAGGCGGAATTATGCCAGATGTCTTCGTGCCGCTTGACACAGTTTCTGTTACTAAGTATTTCAGTTCTCTGGTTCAATCAGGTCTCATCAATACATTTTGCTATAATTATGTAAATGAAAACAGAGCTGTCTTGAAAACGAATTTCCCTTCATTTGCTGACTTCAAGAAAAAATTTAGTTGTGATAAAAATTTCATGGATTCATTCTTTGAATACGTAAAAAAGGAAAAATCAGACCTAACCTTTAACGAGGAACAATATAAAGTAAGCGAAAACGTAATCAAGCTGCGCTTAAAATCATTGGTAGCTCAGGATTTATTCTCTTCAAATGAAATGTATGAAATTTATAACGAAGACAATGAAATTTTGCAAAAAGCTATTTCTGTTCTGAAATCAAAAGAATACGATAAATTCGGTCTAGACAAATGAGAAGGGTTGTAGTAACAGGAATGGGTGCGCTTACACCCATAGGAAATTCTGTAGCAAATTACACCAATGGTTTACTCAACGGAGAAAGTGGGGCAGGAGCCATAACTCGATTTGATACCTCCAACTTTAAAGTGTCTTTTGCTTGTGAATTAAGAGGTTACCAGCCCCTGGATCATTTTGATTCAAAAGAAGTACGTAAATACGATTTGTTCTCTCAATATGCATTAGTGTCTGTTGATGAAGCGGTGAAACAAGCTAAGCTCGATTTTGAAAAACTTGATCGTGATCGGATTGGCGTAATTTGGGGTTCTGGAAACGGTGGAATTCAAACGTTTTATAATCAGATGATGGAGTACGCACAAGGTGATGGTACTCCGAGATTTACACCTTATTTTATCCCAAGAATTTTGGTTGATATTGCCTCAGGTATTATTTCGATTAAATATGGTTTGAGAGGTATTAATTTTTGCCCTGTATCTGCTTGTGCCACATCAAATACAGCTCTAATTGAAGCATTTAATTACATTAAATGGAACAAAGCTGATGTAATTATTTCTGGAGGGTCAGAGGCGCCAATCAATCCTTCAGCAATTGGAGGATTTTCATCTGCGAAAGCCTTATCTACCAGAAATGACAGCCCAAAGACGGCTTCACGTCCTTTCGATCCAACTCGCGATGGTTTTGTGATGGGGGAAGGTGCGGGTGCTCTTATTGTTGAAGAACTTTCACATGCCAGAAAAAGAGGAGCTACTATTTTAGCCGAAATTGTCGGAGGAGGAATGGCTGCAGATGCCTATCATTTAACTGGAACTCATCCCGAGGGTGCTGGAGCTATATTAGGGATGAAATTGGCATTGGATGAAGCTCAAATAAAGCCCAATCAAGTTTCTTGTATCAACATGCACGCGACTTCTACTCCTTTAGGAGATACTTCTGAACTTAAAGCTGTTGCAACACTTTTCGATGGTATTGAAAATTTATCACTTTGCGCAACAAAATCTATGACTGGCCATCTCTTGGGTGCGGCTGGTGCTATTGAAGCAATAGCNNTAGCTTCTATTATTTCATTGCGTGAACAGTGTGTTCTCCCAACGATAAATACCAATACGATTGAAGAACCATTTCAATTTTTCGATGTGCCGCTCTTGAATCCTCAAAAAAAAGAAATAAATTACATTATGAGTAATACATTTGGTTTTGGAGGACATATAGCTTCGATTCTACTTAAAAAATGGGACGAAACTAGTGAGGTTTAATGTAACCATCTTGCTTGTTGTCTAAATCGAATATCCATGTGAAGTTGCCAATAAAATGACTTCCGGTATAACCGAGTTTTGGGTAAATACTTTTCGGGAAAAACACCCGATTTTGTTCTAGCCCTTTTATTCCAGATTGTGGAGCGATACCATCTTGCAGACATTCGGCTATGTTTTCGTTAGATCCGTATTGCCAAACTTCATCCCATTCTAAAGGGTTAACTCGACCTGCAGAAGGGTTCTCAGGACTCAAAATGTAATATCCTCCGAAATTAATTTTACCGCGTAAAGATTCAATAATGCCTTGCGCATAGGCAAATCCCATACTGTGGCAAATAATAAAGAGCGTGTCTTTTGGTTCAATACCAGTATTATCTCGGTTCATTAATTGTGCTAAATTTTTCCCGCCTATAGCGCCACTCGTTCGTCTTTCATTAAAGCCCGAATAATTGATATAGGAAGGTAATAGCTCCCAAGTATTTTTTACTCCTATGTTAGGAAGAGTTACATATTTACAAGAATGCTTGTTCAAATCTGAACATACACTAGGATAATTTGAGGCTGCAAAATAAAAATAAGACAAATCACCAAGATTATTAATTAGTGAAATATAACTTGGAATATTTGTTAATCCGTAATTTGAAGTTCGAATAGGATGGTGGCCATCTGCATAGTAGACCTCGTGAGGTTGAAGCTTCGCAATAAATCGTTCGTCAAATCTATCCCAAGGATTCCAGTATTCATAGATGTCAAAGCTGTTTATTTTATCGTTCGTACGTGGGATTTCCGTTTTGTTTTCTAAAATACGAGTCAGCATAACAGAACGAGAAAATTCATCTGAAGAAAGAAAAGGGGATCGGTATCCATTAACAAACAATACTATTTTTTTTCCTGGTTTTTCAACTGAAATTTCTGTGGAAAAAATTTCCTTTCCTTGGTAGTTGAATAGTCGCTCAGCAATTACTTCATCGTCATCATTGATGCGCTCAATTTTTATATAGTGATTTTGAACATCGCGAATTAACGTGTCATTTCTGTAGGTCAAGGCAATACTTCCTTCTTTGAATTTAAGTTCATTTTGATGATTCAATTGAAAAATTAATACAGGCATGTTTCGCTGTAAGAACCATTCATCCTTCTTTTTTCTGAAAATTTGCGAACCCAAAACAGAAGTTGTGTCATTTTCGAATAATAATTTATCTTGAACCTTAGCTAAAATATTCGTTGACCTGACTGATTCATCAAATTCTTGAATTTCAGTTTCAATCACATAATTTTTTGTGTAATAAAGATTGATTAGGTAAAAGCTAAGTCCGATTACAAATATCGAAAAAACTAGAGATGATACGCGAATTAGCCAGATACTAATTTTTACCGACCATTTTCGATCTTTGGATATTCTCTTTAATATCCTAAAAAAGAAAAACAATCCAACTATTGTGACTACTATCACTGTAATGTGTGCAGGACAAATTTTTGTATCCATTACTATTGTAAACGGCTTAAAAAACCAATTTCCGGGATCTAAATACTTTACACCATAATTTTCTTTTTTTCCTCTTTTTATATGAAGTAAAGGATTATTTGGGTCGTATTGAATATTCCCGTTTTCGTCTTCTTCCCAAATATAGTAAGCTGTTAGTCCTGTTTCCTCAATGTTCTTGAAAACAGAATATTCTGTTGAATAATTAATTTTGACTAAGCGTAATTTATAAATAGCTGAACTGTCTGATATAAAAAGTGAACTGTCGGGAGAATGATTGACACCTAGACTTCCGGCAGCACAGGACAAAACACTATTGTCATCAAGGTTGGCGCTCTCATAAAATGCATAACCTAAGGAGCTAAAGGATTGAATTATAGGAATACTATTGTATTTTGGTAGGCAAAATAACGTAAGCGAGTTTGGTGATGAGATTGGATTATTCGCTTGATAACT
>DORI01000074.1:0-238 GCA_003512365.1 Crocinitomicaceae bacterium
AACCTATTCGTCATCTAATCCGTCTAGCAATGTTACGTCCCAATCCAATTCATCATCACTTCCCCAATCCGATGCATCGGATACATCATGATAGAATAAAGCTTCTTTTAACGTTTTTATATCAAACTCTATAGGTCCATACTCGCCATCGGAACAATCAAAGACAACTTGATCTCCTACTAGTTTTAAATAGGCAGGACGATGCCATTGTGCATCTCCTTGATATACTATAGTTTCT
>DORI01000074.1:353-6286 GCA_003512365.1 Crocinitomicaceae bacterium
TCAAATACCAATTTCAAATGATCTTTGATTTGTTGAGTTTGTGTTGTGTTTAATTCTTTTGGATCAGCCATTTCCATGAATCCTTGTAGCCAATATGCAAACTGTTCTGCTGTCATTGTTTTCCTTGTTTTTGTTGTTCTTGATATTTCCAACCATAATCCGAATTATTCTTCCATAATTCAAACATCACTAGTATCCATTCTACAAAGTCTTTTTCGTAGGTTAAACCTTCAACTTCAGCGTGAGTATTGCGAAGGACCCAACCCGTCCAATTTAATGTCCAATCTTCCATTATTTAATATCATTTAAAGTATTCATACACATTTCTTTTAATGCATCTAATTCAATCTCTGGTACTGTATCTGCATTAAAACATTGAAAGCTAGCAGTCTCAACATGATTATCAATCATTGACAATACATGGTAATCATCTAGTTGCGTTTGCAAGCCTTTAGTTATTTCCGTTAACTTATCGCTACCCATTGTTTCTAATGCTGATACTGGAATACGTATTATGAATATTGGTTTTGCCATATTATTTTTTTAACCAACCTTGTTTAATCAATAAATGTAAGAAGCCTCGAAATTTAGCAATGCCATTCGGTGTCATCATTTTTTTGGCTTCTCGCATACTTAAATCATCGCCTTCATATACTCCTAGCATCCATGTTGGATTGTCTATGCTATGTTCAATCCAACTATCATTTGTGTCGCCAACCTTTTCGGTAATTATTAACCAACAATCACCCCACGTATCTTCTAATGCTATGCCATCTGGAGCTAACAATATTTTTGCTTCAAACGCATATTCCGAATCTTCCCATATGCGATGCAGACTTCGTGTTACATCAAATTCATCAATGTCTATCATGCTTACTATGTCGGATATAGGCTTTGTTGTTTCTTTAACATACCAAACGCCATTAACTTGAATTCTATCTTCCATCATGTTATTATTTAATCAAACCATTTTTTAAATATTGTTGCATCAGCAACAGACTCTGTATTCTTTGTAACCTTTGTCTTTCTAGGAGCCGCTTTGCCGCTTTTAGGTTTTCTAAAACGTTCATAAGCCGATTTCAATTCGCCCGCCATGATCTTAGAATATGGCACATGTACTTTATGCTCATTATCAAAATTCATATTAGGTCTATTCACTGCACTCATCTACTATAATACATTCGTTGTTGTTCTAAAATAACTTCGCGTAACATTTTATTCTCACGTTTTAACTCTTGACACGATTCAGATTTTTTTATCATTTTAGTACCAATGTATATGCCTAATACGCTACCAACAATTGATCCGGCGAGCATTGCCCAATATTCTGCTTTCATAATCCGTTAATGTATTGATTTGCAAAAAGTAAACGAGCCATCTTGAATTCTCGAGCTACATATAATCTAAGTCCGTGTGCTTGAGCAATTGGCTTAAGCNNTTTAACCCATGTGCATGAGCTATTGGCTTAAGCATCGGCAGAATCTTGCTCAACGGCTGTTTGCCTAGCTGCATTTTGTTCATATTCAAATCTTTGAGTAATAAATTTTCTTTGTGCTGAACTACGATCACTATTCTTTTGTTGTACTTGTTCGTACTCAATAGTCAATTGTTCCATTGAAAGTTCTGCAATCTCCCGCATTGACGGTGTCATGAATTCTCTAGGATCAATTGTTTGTTGAAGTTGTTCTAACATTTTTTGTACTGCTTCGTCTGCAGAGTCAATGCCATTTACTTGCATAAACTTTTGAAATTGTTCTTCTGTCATTTTATTTTTTTAAAGTTAAAATTTTACTTAGCGTACCGCCGCATACTAGTGCGTATAACATAAAAATGATGCCTCCGGTTATTTTGTATCCAACATGCAATTGCGATGCAAATAACAAGGACAATATGTCGCCAATCAATAGTATTGATACTATGATTAAACTTGCGTAAATTACTTTTTCTATACTACGATTATTTCCCATAACTATATGATTTTGTATTTTTAATTCCACAACCTTCTCTAGCAAATTGATCTAATGAACGCTTTCCACAAACGCAACTATGACTGTTTTCATCAAACATACAGTTTTTAAACGCAGCTTTCTTGTTCTGAATAAATACATGTACTTCAGAATCCAAATCATTTGAATATCCATCTGGATATACCGTACGCACAATACGCATAGGTTTTAACGATGCAGGTTTTTTACATAGTAATCCTACACGACGCATCGATCGTAATACTAATAACTTTAAACTTCTTTTTTTCATAACTCTTTATTTTCTATAATATAGTAAAAAAGGGCCTGGAATCCAAGCCCTAAACACACAAAACTATGATTTTTTTATCCTTTGATTATTTTTTTAGAACCTACCATATCAAAATAGGTATCGATAAGTTTGTCGATTCGAGAATCCGTATATCGTCTTGCATTTTCGTTTAACTCACCGTCAATACGATTCAATTGATCAATAGCCTGATCCATTTCTTTTCTAGTCTTATCAATCTGATTCATAATGGTTTTTTCAACCATTGTTACGTCTCGTCCTGCATTTTCGAATTGTCTCCATACCTCAGTATGCTCATTCTCTATGCGATGATAAACATGTTCTACTTCACGATCTAATCTCATTTCAAGATTATTTACTCTGTTTGTTAGTTTCAAAATCCTAAGCAAACCTACAACGATAACGGCTACAAATGCAACTGTTACAATCGTAAGCATACCTAAAACATACGCTGTTACTTCCATAATTTTACCTTTCTTTTTGTTTTGTGTGTTTTATTTTAATTTGTGATGTTCTCTTTCAATTGGTATTCTAAATTCAACAGTATCCTTGATGTATACAATTTCTTTAGGAACATATATACAGTGTCGTTTATTGTCGAATTCTACATGTTCGTGCCATTGTGATACTATAATAGAATCATTGAATGGGATACGATAAACTGAATATGCATCGCAAGTTGCTTTTGATTTACATGCTACTGCTAATGGTAGCAACAATAATAATAACTTTTTCATTTTAAATATTTTTTTCTTAATATCTTTTCGTAATAATCCGTTTTTGTTTCAACGCCAGCTTTATGTGATGTCCACGTGCATGAAAACTCTTTGCGACATTGTGCAATGCGTTCTCGTTTAGATTTGCGTTTATCAGTGTGCAATTCATAATACAACCAACACTCCCAATAATGATCTTGTTCTGGCGCAACAAATGTAACAGCAAATTGATATCCAAAGCATACAAATGACCACCGCGGTGCCCATTCAAATCGAACATCCGTTGCCGACCATTTTGTTTTCCAACCTAATGATACAAAATCAAATCCGATGCGTTTGTCTACTGGAAAGTGGTAATGTTTTACTTGTTCATATACTTCTGCATATTTAGGTACTCGTTGCGTATGTCCGTATTCTTTGTTGCGCTCATTAAATTCTTTTATCTTTTTTATTTTACGCAATGCTTCTTCGTGAGCCATTTTTGGAGTTGCTTTAACCCATCTGCGTGGATAAAAGTAAGGAACACCTACAGCTGTTTTACCTAAATAAAATTGCAATTTAGGTCGTTTGAAAGGAGAGAAAAATGTTTTTAAATAGCTAAAGTTTTTCATTTTCTTTTATTATAAGTAAATTAATTATAAAATCCTAATCCCACCATCTTTCAATGTGATCATTCATAATTTTAAATAGTAACGTTTTGCATCGGTCCTGATTCATATGTGCAATTTCCAATGCAATTCTATGTTTATCAGTTGGATCAACTACATATCCTGGTTCTCGGTAATGTGCAAATATGCCTTCTCCGTTAAGTACTTTTTTGTATTGTCTAGGATACTTTGCAAAGTATTCATCATACCGTTCCGAAATAGTTTCATGTTTCCATTCTTTATATCCCGGATTATCAGCTACTGGTTCAAACCTATGTTCAGACGTTTCATAGTTCATACGTTCTAAAGTATAGAATTCATCTCGTTGCATCTCGATTAATTTAACTACAAGTTGCATCCTTTCGGCATCTCGCTTTGCTTCCGTATGAAATCCTCTATCGCCGATATACTTTGCTTGAAACTCTAGTTTCTTAGCTAACATTGTGTAAATGTATACCTGATCCCAATCTCGGTCTTTCCATATTACTGGGAACCATCTCCATAAGTTCTTTACTCCTCGAGCAAACTCTTTGTGCATGTATCGTCCATCAAACTTCCACCACAATCTAATTTTATCAATCATTGTTTAAAAAAATGCATTTGTTGAATTCATAATGATGTCCTGTTTCAGATGCTACTACTTGTAATTCATACGAGAAACCTAGGATTTTATATGGGTCTTGAACTTCGTCTATATCAATTTTAGGAATCAAATTTGATTTAAAATAATTAGTATGTATTCCTTGCAAGGGAATAATTGCCGTAACTGTATCCGACCATTCAGATAAACCATATTCGCTAATGTATCTAAATTTCTTCCCAACTAACTGATTAAGGTCAAACGTAGTAGGAGTTGTATTCTTAACAGCTAACGGATTTGTCTTACCGGTTAATTCCTCATAGTAAGGATTCAATTCTCCGGTATATGGATCATGGATTGGTATCTTGTTCATTGCTTAATTTAAATAACTCGTAGTTACTATTTTTTGTTTTGAATTTAATGTAATCTTCTCTTTGCTCCGTAATCTCAGTTACACTTGTTGTTTGCCAAGCAAAGAATTCACTGAAAGGTGACATTAACAAAGATCTACCAACGGCAGGTTCTGAGTGTTTTTCTTTGAATCGTCCTTCTTCATTCCATTCCACCCACATTACATCTTCTGATTGTTTAGTTAAACCATCACGTTCTCTTACTAACCTATATTTTGGTTGAAAATCAAAAGCTTCAGCTAAGTCTTCTAATTGTACTGGTATTTTAGTTTGTTTTAATTTGCTCATTTTGTGTAAATTTTAAATCTGAAAATTTTAAGCCCCACATTAGTCCAATCATTTCCATTTGTCGCTCTGCCATTTTAGCATACATTCTTAGTTTAGTTTGTAGGTACTTCTTGCCCCAAGCTTTCCATTCATCATATTGAGCTTCGGTCATTGTCCAATCCGAATACCAAGCATCCTTACGATCCTTTACATCTTCGAATGTAACTTCATGTCCTGCAATTTCAAACATTTTATTGATCATATCAACAACCATTTGTTTTTCTTTTTGTTCTCTTGTTAAACGCTTTGCCATATTACAACCATTTTATTTCGTTTGTTATGTTATCCCATTCTACAGTCAAGGGTTGATTTGCATAAACATAGCCTTCATTAAGGATACTAGCATTAATAAAGTGTGTATGTCCATTAAAATAATATCCAGCACTGCCATGAATATGTCCAAATACATGCATCTTTGGTTTAAATGCATCAATGCGATGTCTTAACATTTCACAACCTACTCGCACACTTTGTCCTCCTGGAATATCCAAATATCCAAATGCAGGCCCATGGGTGATTAAGATGTCAGTGTTATCAGGTATTGCATCCCAACGAGCTTTCATGGCTTCACCATTACGGGGTAAATTAAATGCCCAATTGTAAAATTCCGGCTGCCATGGCGAACCATAAATACGAATATTGTCTTCCGGATATTCTCCGTTAGGTCCATCATTGTAATCAACCCAATCTTCGTCTTGCAGATAGTCTATTGTTTTATATTCATCCAGAATCATTTTTCTCCAATCGGCATCATGTTCAAACAAACGATCATGATTACCTGCAATGAATATTTTGTTCTTGTAGTTATTTATTCCTTCAAACCAATCTAAGAAATCTGTAGCTTCATACTCATATCGGCCCGAATTCATAAAGTCTCCGGCGTGAATAAGAATATCACCACCTGGTAAATCCTTTTCACAATAACGATGTTTTGTATGCGTATCTGATATAAATGTTAATACAAGCTTCATAATATATG
>DORI01000113.1 GCA_003512365.1 Crocinitomicaceae bacterium
AAAAAGAAGGAGGAAAAATCGTAGTGGAAGGCGGAGTGCTGAGCGGTGAAGGTTATGAATCTGGCTGTTACGTTAAACCTTGCATTATTGAAGCCGAAAATCACTATTCGATTGTTCAACATGAAACTTTTGCTCCGATCCTCTATTTGATGAAGTACTCTGGTGACGTTCGCGATGCAATTGCCCTACAAAACGGTGTGCCACAAGGTTTGTCTTCAGCTATTATGACCAATAACCTAAAAGAATCAGAAGCGTTTTTATCACAATCCGGATCTGATTGTGGAATTGCGAATGTAAACATTGGAACATCCGGAGCTGAAATTGGTGGAGCCTTTGGTGGAGAAAAAGAAACAGGAGGCGGTCGAGAGTCTGGTTCAGATTCCTGGAAAATTTACATGAGAAGACAGACCAATACCATCAATTACTCCGACAGTTTACCGTTGGCACAAGGTATTAAATTCGATTTATAAATTCGGTTTTTCGAGAACTAAGCTGTAGAGCATAGGGATTCTTACCTGAAGGTGGGCAAAACGAAACCGTTCATCTTCATCCTCTCTTAAATTTGAAAAACAATCGTAGGGTGAATAGTCGTATTCTTTAAACTCTTTGACAATAAGCCCAGCATCCACCAGTGCTGTGATGATTTCTGCCATCCCGTGATTCCATGTGGCAATTGTATCGTTCAATGGAGCCGTTCGATCCGCGTAAGTGCCGTTGGTAACCTCAACTATAGGTTCAGCCTGAAAATAATCATAGGCTAGCAATTTAATTTCGTCGTCGAAGGTCCAAACAAAAGGATGGAAATCGACCATTACGAAGGTACCGCCGGTTTTCATGGAGCGAGAAACTACAGCAGCCCAAGATTTCAAATCCGGAAACCAACCAATGGTTCCATAGGAGGTAAAAACGACATCAAACAAAGCATCTCCAAAAGGGTTGAAGGTTAACACATTTTCTTCAATGAAGTTTACCTTAACCGCACATTCTTCTGCCAACTCACATGCTTTTTCGATGGCCATTTTAGAAAAATCGACGGCTGTTACCACCCCTCCCATTCGCGCCAAAGAAATGCTGTCTTGTCCAAAATGACATTGGAGGTGAAGTACTTTTTTTCCACTGACCTGCAAGCGATTCAGTAGCGCAATTTCCACATGTTTCAGACTGCTTTTGCCCTTGATAAATTCATCATTTCCATAAAAAGAAGAAGCAATATGGTAGGGGACTTTATTGTCCCAAGCTTTTTTATTGAGTGAAAGGAAATCAATGTTGTTTTTCATGACATTGATCTTCTATATCCGCGATTATTTCTTCGGGAGTTAAGTAATACTTCTTCTTTTTCTCTCGGTAGGCTTTTTTAACCTTTTTGCTTCTGTGAAAAAAGTTTACCCCCTCCAACAATTGCATGCCAAGGCCATGTTTAATGGTAACTTTATCTGCTTTTCGCTCGGTACGTCGCAATTCGTTCTTGTCAAAAACATAAGAAGAAATAAAAGCGAAAAGTTGCCGATTATTTTTCTTGGAATAATCCAATACATGGGCCATTTCGTGACCAATCCAACCCACCAAGGAATTAAAGCTCAAATCTTGGTAACAAATTCCGGTGATAGAGGCATTGGAATTGACGAACACAGCATACCTTCGTGCACTTCGTTTTTGAAATATAAAATCCCATCTCGGTTGTGCTTGCATGGTACTCGAAATAGGCTTCAATTTTAGTTTTACCTTGGACTGTTTTAACTCAGGATAATGCCGTAACGCCACGAAATAAGCCAATCGCAGTCGATTGTCGGAGACTTTAGCCTCGTGAGTGCCGGCAAACAAATCTTCGTAATACCCGATAGAGTCAGCATAGTCACCGTATTCATAACGCGTGGTGTCACAATCAATTTCTAGCACATGTTGTGTACTTCCGTTAAAACAGAAAAGTAGCGTGAAGAAAAAGACAGCTTGAAACTTCATAAAAAATACTTTTTCTAAAATAGAATAAAATTTCAAGTGTTATTGTAATTAACCATCTATTTTTGAAAAATTTAGCAAAAAATTAATATTCAAATTGTGCATTGTCTGTAATTTTGACAAACTAAAAATCATTTTATGAAAAAATTAGCAATTTATGTGTTTGCGCTAACCTTAACAGCGACAGGAATATCTTCATGTGGAAAATACGAGGAAGGTCCGGGGTTTAGCTTAATGAGCAAAAAAGCTCGAGTAACAAACACTTGGAAATTAACAAAAGTAGAGGTGAATGGTCAGGATAATACACCTTCTGAATCTAGTTATTCCTTGACAATGACTTTAAAAGATGATGAAACATTATCAGCAACTTACACAATTTTTACCCTACCTTATAACGTAACAGGAACATGGGCATTTAGTTCTGATAAATCAGATTTAATATTAACAGATAATTCAGGAACATCCACAAATGAAATTATTCGCTTAACGAATAAAGAAATGAAATTGCGTCAAATTGATGCTGGCGACACAACTGTAAATACGTTTACAGCACAGTAAAAACCTATTTTAAAAAAACGCCCGTAACTCCATGCCTCCGGTGTGGATGGTACGGGTATTTTCGTTTCTGCGCCCTAAGTATTGTATTGTCAACTGTAAATTCTTAGAAACAAAACGCTGGTAACTAAGGTACCTTAGTTAC
>DORI01000088.1 GCA_003512365.1 Crocinitomicaceae bacterium
TCGAATCGCACTCGTACATTTTTTTGGATTTTATGGAATATACTCCGCCTTGGGGTTTGACTACCACGATAATGTAGTAGCTGCCATGTTTGTTCCGTGGTTGCTCTTGGCTTTTCACACAAAAAATTGGAAACAAGCTGTACTTTTCGCAGTCCTCATTATGATTTCAAAAGAAAACATGGCACTTTGGTTAGTGTTTATTGGCTTTGGATTGTTTTTCCGAGGAATAATTACGAAAGATAAAAGCTTACTTATTTGGTCAGGGTCTCTTTCACTAGCGGCTTTGGTCTTTTTTATTTTGGTCATTAAAGTAATCATTCCGAGTTTGGCGTTGCCCGGCGGAGAATACATGCATAATTCATTCACAGCACTGGGTAAAGATTTCGGAGAGGTGTTAAAAAATATTTTATTACATCCTCTGGATGCGCTCAGCCTTTTGATAGAAAATCACCTCGGTCAAGTTGAGTATGACGGTATAAAAAAAGAAACCTATGTTGCCTTACTTTTTGCTGGAGGAATCGCACTTGTTTTTACTCCTGAATATTTAATTATGCTGTTGCCGATATTGGGCCAGAAAATGTTCAATGACGATCCTAGTCGATGGGGAATAAACTATCATTATTCCATTGAATTTGCTCCTCTTTTAGTGATTTCATTTTATACTGTTTTATTAAAATTACCCAATTACAAGATGCTGTTTAGATTTGCACAACCAAATCCTCTTCCGCATCATCGAAGTCAGGTAATAGGAGCATTCGTTGGTGTGTCGCTATCTGTGGGTAGTACCATTCATTTTATGGACAATCGCGTTTCGACTTGGTATAAAAGAGAAAATGTTAAGTTTTATAGCGCAGAACATTGGCAACAGAATTTCGATGCCTCTGAAACGCACGCGCTGTTGGCCTCCATCCCTGCAGATGCTCGTGTTAGCGCACAATCCGCTTTAGCCCCACATTTATCCTTTAGGGACTATATTTACCATTTTCCTTACATCGGAGACGCAAATTACATAGCCTTGTTTGTAATTGACCCAAATCCTTATCCTTTGAGTTGGGATGCGTATGAAAAAATGATCATAGACATGAAAAACTCTGGAAAATGGGAGGTGTTTAAAGAAAATAATGCCGTATTAATTTTGAAAAAGAAATAACTCACCTGTTTGATCGTTTAAAACCCATGCGTTTATTTATTATTGTTTTATCTGTTTTCATACATGTTCAATTGCGTGCTCAAATAGGCATGGGGGAATGGCGGTTTCATGTGAATACGAGCAAAGCTATAGATGTTGTTGCTTCCGATGAGCTAGTCTATTGTGCACTTGAAAACGGAGTTCTTCAATTCGATCCTGAATCTAAGGAATATGGGCTTGCAACAGCTGTTAACGGATTGTCTGATATTCGACCAAGCAATCTATATTGGTTAGAAAATTGCCGCGAGCTCGTTATTGGCTATGAAAATGGTAACCTGGATTTTTTAAAGGGAATCGACGTGATAAATTTGCCGGCACTAAAGCTCGCATCCATTCCAAATTCAAAAAGAATTAACAAATTCTCGTATTACCAAGATTACCTCTATGCTGCTACTGATTTCGCTGTCATAAAAATAGATGTCGTAAAAAAGGAAATAAAAGACACCTATTACCCGACAAATGGCCTTTCACCAATTATGGATATTTATTTTTCCGGAGATAGCATCTATGCCTTGTCTGCTTCAAAACTCTACCATGGTTTGTTGACAAATCCAGCGCTACCGGATCAAAGTCAATGGCAAGAAGACGACAGACTTCCGGAGCTTTCGGGTAATTTGAGTTACACCCACGTTAAACCTTTCGGAGGAAAACTCTTGTATTTACAACAAAACACGGCGTTCGGAAGTGACACTTTATTTGCTTACGAAAATGGAAACCGCTCCGTAATTTTTGGAGATGCCAGCTCTGTTCAAATAAATAGTTTTACAATTCAAGACGATTTATTGCTCATTAATAATGAGGGTAGTATTTTAGTTTACAACAATGCTTTCTCTTTGGATAGCTCTTATTCTGCAGCAAATTTTGGCACTTGGTTTTCGGTGAAACAATCCATTTACGGCCCTAAAGGTTTGTGGTCGGCCGATAACGAAAAAGGCTTGGTTTATTACCCGAATCAATTTGACTTTCAACCCGTTTCAGCACGTGGGACACGGAATAGTTATTTCTATTCCATGGATTGGCAGGAAGGGAAACTCGCCATTGGGTCAGGTTATTTGTTGGATAAACTTCCTGCTTTCAGTAAAAATGGCATTCACTTTTTCGAAAAGGAGGGCGAGGAGGAAAAATGGCGCTTTAGAGATGTTTATGAAACCTCATGTTGGGATGGACTTAATGTTTGGGACATGTTAGATGTTTCCATAAACCCCAAAAACCCAACTGAATATGCGGTAAGTACTTATTCAGAAGTTCCGGTAACGGTATTTAAGGGAGATTCTTGTGAAACCTTTACGGATGCAAATTCCACACTTGAAAAAACAGCAATTGGAAATGGGTGGAGTTTAGTTTCTGATGTTTGTTACGATGACAAAGGAAATTTGTGGTGTTTAAACGGGTATTCAGAAATGCCGTTAAACGTTCGCTTAGCAAGTGATGGCTCATGGCAAAATTTCGATTTAGGAGCGGCCGCTAAAAACAAGTATACCAAGAAAATGGTAATTGATTTTGATGGGAATATTTGGTGCGCCACTTATAATTCCGGCTTGTTTGGTTATTCATATGGAGAATCTATTAGCGATATTTCAGATGACAATAGAATCAACCTTCAAACAGGAGAAAATGCTGGAAATCTTCCTTCGGAGAATGTAACAGCTATTGCCGTGGATTTTGACGGAGAACTTTGGATCGGAACTGATGCTGGCTTTGCGATTTTATATAATGCATCGAATGTGTTTTCTGCTGGTGCCGGGAATTTCGACGCACAGCGCGTGAAGGTAACTTTTGAAGGCAACGTTGAATACGTATTAGGATCTACTCATATTACGGATATAGAAGTCGATGGTGGAAATCGCAAATGGGTAGGCACAGCAACCTCTGGAATCATTTTGCTTTCATCCGACGGATCCGATATTCTAGCGCAATACACCACAGAAAACTCCCCTCTAATCTCGAATGTGATTTTTGATCTTAAATTAGACCACAATACAGGCGAACTGTTTATAATTACTGACAAAGGGTTAGTCTCTTTCCGCACCAACTCCAGTTACGAGGATCCAAGTTATGAAAGTGCTAAGGTATTTCCAAATCCTGTGAGGCCTGGTTATTCTGGCCCCATCACTATTCAAGGAATTCGGTATAATTCAGACGTAAAGATTACGGATGCGGCGGGTAATCTTGTCTACAAAACCACATCCAATGGGGGAACTGCAACTTGGGATGGAAATAACCTTGAGGGGAAGCCGGTTTCAAGCGGAGTGTACTTTATCTGGACCGCTCAAAATGAAGGTAAAGGGGAAAAAGTTGGAAAAGTCGCTATTGTTAGGTAGAGAATCAAAAAGACTTCGTTTAGAAAACGTAAACAGGTCTACTCCTCTTCTCGGTAATATTCATTGGCTGTAAAATACTCCAACATTGCTTCTTTCAATAAAAACTGCTGTTCTTTGTGTTCCAAAGGAGGTAACTGCTTACACAATTTAAAATGTGGCCAACCGTCTTCGTCTCTTCCTTCGAATTCATAATAGCCATAAGGCTCTAGCAGGGTGCAAATGGCGATATGAAATAATTCTGTTTTTTCTTGTTTGGAATAATTATGATGTCCTTTTCCTAACTCGTTTACGCCAATAAGAAATAACATCGCTTGTACATCCATTCCTGCGCCAAACGTTATTTCTAAGTGTTGCTTAAGGCGTAAAAATCGTATTTCTATATCGTGATCCATTACGCAAAGGTAGGCGAAAAGGATTACTTAAGAAGAAATCCAACCGACTGATCTCCTACTTTCAATGTGAATTCTCCCGGTTCGGTTGTCCATTGATTAGTTGAATTTACAAATTGTAAGTGTTTTGAATCGATGGAAAAGACAAGATTTTTTGATTGACCCGGTTCCAAACTTGTTTTCTCAAAATGCCTTAATTTTTTATTTGCCGGAGTAATACTTGCATATTCGTCAGTAATGTACCATTGAACAACTTCTTTACCCGCTTTTGGCCCCGTATTTTTTACATCAATGGAAGCTTTAAATTTTCCGGCACCCAGGTTTTCAATTTTGAGATTTGAATAAGAATAAGAGGTGTAACTCAATCCAAAACCGAAAGGCCACTGCGGATCTATGGGTTTAGCATCCAATTTATTTGTTTTCGCTTCTGAATTAACATAGTCGTAATATTCAATTACACCATCGTATTTCGGATACGTATAGGGTAATTTTCCCGAAGGATTTTCTTTTCCTACTATGATCTCGGTTAAGGCATCTCCACCGAAATCGCCCGGTAAATAAGCGTTGATTATTGCAGCGCTTTTCGGTTCTATTTCCCGAATAATATGTGGCTTACCAAAAAGGAGGACTAAAATAACGGGTTTACCAGTTTCTTGAAGCGCTTTGACTAATTCTTGTTGTTCCTCGCAAAGATTCAGGGATTTAACATCTCCTGGTTTTTCCGTTGCCGGCATTTCACCTAAACAAATAATTATTTTATCAGCTTGAGAAGCATTTTGTAAAACTTTCTCTTTATTTTCTATCTGACATACTTCCCAGCCATTTACACTGCCTAAATCATACCCTTTTTCAAACATAAGATTCTGTCCAAACTCCTTTTGAAGTGATGCGCGGAAGGTCATCGCGCCTATTGTATTGAAAGAAGTATCTTCACCTTGCCAGGTATGTGTCCATGCGCCATTGTGAAAAATCAAGTTATCNNGCAGCTTCGCCTACAAGAAGAATTTTCTCTGATTTCTTCAATGGCAAAACTTCATTCTCATTTTTCAAAAGTGTGATTGATTCTAACGCTGCATCTTTTGCTGCGATTTTAAATTCTTCTGATCCAAATTTTGGATATTCATTCCAGGGTGTCAGCTGTTTTTCATAAAGTCCTAGTTTAAGTTTAACATAGATAATCCGAGTAACGGCATCATTCAAACGCTTCATTGAAATCTTTTTTTCTGAAACAGCTTCTTTGAATAAGTTTAAATATTCTTCGTGGGGACCGTTGTATGGCACCATGCTCATGTCTAATCCGGCGTTAATGGCCTTGACTATAGCATCTTTATGAGAAGCAGCCACTTTATGAACAGTATGTAACATTCTGATATCTTCCCAATCAGAAACTGCTAATCCTTTGAAGCCCCACTTGTTTTTTAGCAAATCTGTTATTAGGTATTTATTGATATGGCCAGGCGTACCGTTCACATCCCCTGAATTAATCATCACCGTAAGCGCTCCAGCGTCAACTGCTGCTTTAAAAGAGAGTAAATAAAGTTCATGCATCAATCTTTCAGGTATCCAAGCCGGTGTTCTGTCTCTTCCTGAACGAGGCAAACTATATCCAACAAAATGTTTCATACATGCTGCAACACGAGTAGATTCTGCCTGATTTGTACCTTGATATCCTTTAACTAATTCTGCACCCATTTCTGAAGCTAGTAATGGATCTTCACCCAATGTTTCAAAAAATCGAGACCATAAAGGCTGCCTTCCTAAATCTAATACCGGAGAAAAATTCCAAGGAACGCCAGAAGCACGTGTCTCGTAGGCTGTGATTTCTCCCATTTTGTTTGCCAAAGTAGGATTCCATGTAGCGGCTAATCCAATTTCTTGCGGAAACAATGTGCCACCAACTACGTAATTTGCTCCATGGATTGCATCAACCCCATATAAAACAGGAGCGACCGTTTTTCCATTTTTATATGCTGAATGAATGGTATTAAGTAAATTATTCCAAGTCATTCTATCAAGAGTATGTGAGCTCACATTTAATACTGATCCAATTTGTTGTCGTTCAATTAGTTTCTCGCATTTTTTGGGGTCAATTTCAATCGGTTTTATTACTTGACCATTTGCGTCGATTTTCAATAACGCATCTAATGTTACTTGGCACGTTTGAGCGATCTTTTGATCCATACTTAATTTTGCTGACATGGACCTTGCTCGTTTAAACAAATCTGATTCAGATTGAGTAAATGAAGGATTATTTACTAAAATAAAAGAAAGAAATAAAAAGTAGATTCTCATACATTAAAGAAAAAAGTTGTCTATAAAAAAGAAAAGGAAGATCACTCTTCCTTTTCCGATCGTTAACCAATAAAACTATTCTATGATTATTCTTTCGAATAAATAGTTGTCATCAGTGATTACCTTAACGAAGTAGGTACCTGATTTCAGATTTTCTACGTTAAGAATTGCTGAGGATTGATTGATTGATTTTTGTAAAACCACCAACCCGTTCATTGAAATAATTTCAATTGTATTAATCTTTTCTGTTGACGACACTGTCAACTTATCGTTAGCTGGATTAGGGAAAACATCTAATTCGATTGCGTTCTCAACAATTCCAATACTTGGACATACATCACAACTACCAAAACAAACCGCAGGTAAAGTTGCATCAGCTGCAACAACATAGTAGCGATTAAAGAATCCATCTGCAATTGTATCCACACACGATTCTCCACCAACAAAGAATTCTTGATCATTCCAACCATCAATGGTAAATTTATATTGAATCGGACCTGCAGTAAGCGGCACTGTAACTTCCCAAATTGAACCAGAAGTATTAGTCATAGGAGTACAGTTACCACACCAATTATTAAAGCTTCCATTTAAGAATACACCTGTTGCAATTGTTCCTGTATAATCTGACATGTCTACTTTAAATGTAATATTAGGATCTGCTACAACAACTTGTTGGGTTTTCTCATAGATAAATCTCCACCATCCCGGTCCGAAATTGATATCTGCTATCATGGTATTATCGTTGTTTGCGAAAGTGATTTGGTATGTAATTGAAGCTGGAGCATTCGCTGGATTAGTTAATTCTCCACCGTTGTATACTTTTGCAAGACCGATATGTCCACCTAGGCCATTTATCGTTAATTCACCTCCACTGTATGTGTATGAGAAAGCACCTCCTGTGTGAGGAGCAACTGGAGTACCACAACCATCGGGTGCAGCTCCTTGCCATGCTTCTAACCAAGTATTACCATCCATGTAGTGAGTCATCGTTCCATTAGCCTCAAATTTGATAGAATCGTCAAATAGACAAGCACGTGTTGTTACGTCAGCCGCACCATTTGACCACCAAGACCCATCGCCAAGTGAAGGCCCTACTGCAAGAGATCCAGCATTTGGTTTTAATTTCCATGTGCCAATTAACTGAGTAGCATTACTTGGACATGGATCACAACTGCTAAAACATACCGCTGGCAATACAACATCTCCTGAAATTTGAAGATATCTATTGTAATATGGATCCCCCATGTTAGGGTCAATACATGCGTCATTCGCTGTAAAATTCTCTTGGTCAGTCCATCCATCAACTGTAAACTTGTATTCAATGTTACTTGTTGGAATTGGAAGCGTTACTTGCCACATTCCATTACCCATATCAGTCATTGGGTTACAGCTACCACACCATCCGTTAAATGAACCGTTAACAAAAACTCCGTTAGCTATCGTTCCTGTATAATTACTCATGTTTACTCTAAAGGTAACATTTGGATCAGGCATTGTTACAGTTGCTGTACGTTGGTATACAAATTTCCACCATCCACTTCCAATGCTTATTTCTAAAGTTAGCGTGTTATTGTTATTTGAAAAGGTAGTATTGTAAGTAATACTGGAAGCTGCATTAGCAGGACTTGTAAGCTCCCCGCCATTAATTACTTTCGCAAGTCCCATGTGTGCTCCAATACCATTTACTGTTAATTCTCCAGAGGTTGAATTGTATGTATATGTGAAAGGGGCATTTGTAGTTCCATCATGTGGTGCAACTGGTGTGTTACAAGCATCTGGTGAACCCTGCCATCCTTCTACCCATGTGCTGCCATCCATGTAATGAGTGAGTTCACCATTCGGGCCAAAAGTTAAAGAATCATCAAATAAACAAGCTCTTAATGAAACATCTCCTGTAGAATTTGACCACCAAGAGTAATCACCTTGAGCAGGACCAACTGCTAAAGAACCGGCAGCGGGAGCTAAACGCCACGTTCCTTCAATTTGTGCAAAAGAATTTATCGCTAAAAATACAATTGCGGATAATAAGTAGATTTTTTTCATAGTTAAGATTTATTTGGGTAAATATAGTATAAAATACAATAAGTATGAAATAATTAGTTCAAAAATTACATTTTGAAGGCGTACTCCTGATTTTCAACTAATTCTTTGTACCTTTTTTTATCGAAAGAATAAAGCTTTGCTGGACGATGTTTCACATTTTTCTGTTTTTCATCATGCGAGATAAATGGAATGTGTTTTATTTTTTTTCTAAAATTAGCTTTATTCAAATCAGTATTAAATGCATACTCATAAAGTTGTTGCAGCTCATTTAAGGTAAACTTTTCCGGCAGCAAATCAAAGCATAGTGGTTCATTTGAAAGTTTATTCTTCAAAATATCGAAAGTAGAAGATAAAATCTCGTTATGGTCAAAAGCAAGTTTGCCAATTTTATGAACGGGTATCCATTTTACTTCTGTTGCCCAAGAGGAAGCAACTGCATTTACCTCTTCCATTTTAGTCAGAGCGAAATAAGCGCAAGTTATTACACGCCCTTGAGGATGTCGTGATGGTTTTCCAAAAGTTTGAGACTGATGAAGCTTTATTTTTTCTAAATTGGTTAAATCATGTAATATTCTTTTACCTGCTTCGTCAAGGTCTTCATCAGGATACACGAGGTCGCCCGGTATTGCCCATTCGCCTTTGAAAGGATCCATGTTTCGTTTGATAAGTAATAAATGTATTTGACCATTTTCAAACCCAAATATTAAACAATCCAAGGAAAACGAATAGGAAAAAAATTTGTCGAATTCTATTTTGTAATTCATATGTTTAAATTAGCTGTAGCGACTGTTAGAATCTGATGCTAAATTACACTTTTATTGAAAAACACGGACATAATCGACATACATAGTTTGTGGGAAAACTGTTGTTTCATCGGGACTTCCGGGCCAATTTCCTCCTACTGCTACATTCATGATTAAAAAGAATTTTTCTTGAAACTCACTTAATTCAGCAGGGGTAACATCTAATGTATTATACACCACATCATCTACCATCCACGTAATGGAATTTTGATTCCATACAATTGAGAATACATGAAATTCATCAGCAAATTTCCCACTAGCTAGACTTCTGCTATTGCCAAATGAAGCATGTGCACCAGCATTACTCCAATGCGCTGTGCCATGAACAGTTCTGTCATTTAATCCTGCACCACCAATCAACTCCATAATGTCAATTTCACCACAAGCCGGCCATCCAACGGATGTAATATTATCTCCCAACATCCAAATTGCTGGCCAGATTCCCTTTCCGTATGGCAAAGCGGCTCTGACATCCACTCTTCCGTATTTCCAAGATTTTAAACCTTGGGTTTTAATTCGTGTGGAGGTATAATCTTGTGCGTTAAAACTCTCTGATTTGGCTGTTATTTGTAACAATCCATTTGACACTTGAACATTGTCATTTGTGTAGTATTGCAATTCATTATTCCCCCAGCCACTGCTTCCTGTTCCTATGTCATAAGTCCAATCGGAGGAGAGTGTGGTGCCATCAAATTCATCGTTCCAAACAAGCGACAAGCCCGGATAAGTCAACGGTGTGCTATATCCTTCAGTCGGTGCGCCTGTAACTGCAGAATCAACATAAATGATTACTTGATCAATTTTTTCAATATAATCATACTGCGTGGTGTGTGCTCTTGTTTTAATAGTGTACGTCCCACTTTGACTAAACGTATAACTTGCGGTTCCTTGTTGAGATTCAATACGAGTTGAATCACCGTTTTCAAAAAAAGTAAACGAATAAAAATTAGCGTTTTGCGCGGATGCTTGAATGGAGGCATTTCCAGAGGTATGACTAATTGTTGTCTGTAAATTTGTAGGCAATACCAAATCAGGAGTTGTGTCTTTTTTCTTGCAAGCACCAAGAGCTATGAAGAAAATAGTGAGTAATCCTATTACGTTGAGGGTTGTTTTCATAATTATTCGGCTGAAAGTTTTAAGTACCACATCAATCCACCTGCATGGTGTTTGTATTGTAAACTCATAGTTGAGTCCGTTATATCCAATATTCTATATTCATTTACACCTGTATAAAATCCCAAAAATGAATTTGTAGATAATGAAATGGTTGTTTGATCACCCTCCGTTAGTAACCACGACCCTTGTAATTGATCTGTGTACGGAGCTGTAAAATCTCCAAGGTTTTGAAAAGACCCCGGAAATTGAGCCGCTAATGAATTGTGAATATACACATCACCGTTATTTACCATGTCGAGCTTGAAGCCGTTTAAATAAAAAATATAGCGGTCATCATACAATCCACAACCTGGTTTTTCATTGGCTCCAGCTGACCACCATTCTGGTATTGATCCGAGTGCGCTCTCTGGATCTGGCCCCACGCCCATGTGCCCTGATGATACAGAATCTACATGCCATACTTTGTAGCCAGGTCCTGTTGCTCCTCCTGTTAATTTGGTATAATATGGATTATTTAAAAGACTCAAATCATCTTGTGCAATAACAATTTGTTGCGTTGTGCTTTTACTTCCTCCTTTATTGAAAACTGTTAACTTCACAGTGTAAGTGCCCGCATATGGGTAGCTTGCCACCACGTTGTTTCCTTCTTTTTTAATACCGTTTCCAAAATCCCAAGAACACAGAATGTTTTGATTGGTTGCGGTTAGAACAATTACGTTGGCATTGGTATCCGACGGAGCATAGGTGAAACTAGCATCTTCGTCAGAAGGAGGATTTCCCAATTGTGGGTTTTTGTGACAAGAAGTCAATGCGATTAATCCTATAAAAAATAATAAAGCTCTCATAATACTTTTTTTAATAACCTGAATGTTGTTGCCAATTTCCTCCCGCTAGGTCTATTTCCACTTGTGGAATAGGAAAAAGTTCATGCTTTCCTGTTACGAATCCATCAATGAATTGTGCTGCTTGACCAGTTCTTACTAAATCAAAAAACCTGTGTCCTTCTCCCGAAAGTTCAAATCTTCGTTCTTTGTAAATATCATTTAAAGATTGTACAGGAATCCCCGGTACGCCTGCTCTTACTCTTACTTGATTAACGAGTTGTTGTGCCGTTTGATTGTTTCCAAGGTGAAAATGTGCCTCAGCCGCCATCAGTAGTACATCTGCATAACGAATTACTCGATAGTTCACAGGACTCGTCAGGTCATTATCAGGCAATCCAATTTCTCCCTGGCGTTTTATGTATTTATTGTTGTAGTATCCGGTATGACCTCCTGCTCCAATGGCATATGTAATGGATGATGGATCAGTTTGAGCGGCAATAAATGCTTCAATGTCTAAAATGGTATGGCCTCGACGTGGATCAATTGGTGAAAATGCATTGTATAATTCTTGAGTGGGTAAATTATAACTGTTTCCATCTCCATAAACAGGACCTGTGTATTGACGAATCCCCTGAAAACCTGGAGCGGCATTTCCCTCTAAACAAATTAAACAAC
>DORI01000028.1:0-981 GCA_003512365.1 Crocinitomicaceae bacterium
AATTTCTCAACGGCATTTAGCAACTCCTTTTCATGCGCATGGTGGATGTATTTCTGCTTTGGCAGATGCTTGCATGGGAGTTGGAGCATTATCATTGGTTCAAGAACATGGAAAAGTTGTTTCAACTTTGGAATTCAAGATATCTTTTTTTCAAACCGTGAAAGAATCTGAATTCATTACAGGGCGTTCCATTGTCAAGAAGTTGGGAAAAACAATTATTTTTATGGAAGCAAATATATACAACAGGAATGAAGAATTAATAGCACATTCAACGGGTACCTTTAAGGCATATGATGCAAATAAGGCAGGTTTTAAATTTGAATTTTAAAAAATAAATACCATGTTACTGACTATCCTTTTATTGATTTTTACTGTTATTGTAATTCCATTTGTATGCATCAATTTTGGTACTCCACCCACCGAATTTCAAGAATATATTTTGTGGAAATTGTCCTTTTGGGTAGCTGGAGTTATTGCCTACTGCTTTTTTGTGGGCGAGATTACGCGTAATAATTCTCAAGTAGATAAGTTATGGAGTATCGTGCCTATCTTTTATACTTGGTACATGTGCTATTTGGGAGATTTTACTCCAAGAATGACGTTAATGAGCATTTTGGTAACCGTTTGGGGTTTTCGATTGACTTATAATTTTGCCCGTCGCGGAGCTTATGTTCTAAAATTTTGGGAAGGCGAGGAAGATTACCGTTGGAAAATTTTAAGGGAGCGCCCGGGATTCAATAATAAAATTGTTTGGGGATTGTTTAATTTATTTTTCATCAGTGGATATCAAAATGTCCTCATTTTTCTTTTCACATTGCCTATTTTGGTTGATCTAAATTCTGGCACAAGTGGCACATTGAATTTATTCGATATCTCCTTATCTATTGTCTTTTTAGTTGCTGTAATTTTAGAATTTATTGCAGATCAACAACAATATGATTTTCAAACTGAGAAATACAGGAGAATCAACAATAACGAGCC
>DORI01000028.1:1058-4121 GCA_003512365.1 Crocinitomicaceae bacterium
TCCGAATTACGCTATGGAACAATTGATATGGATAATTTTTTACCTATTTTCAGTAAATGCAACTGGCGAATGGATTAATTGGTCTATGGGAGGATGTGTGCTGTTGATAATTCTATTTAAGGGGAGTTCTGATTTTTCAGAAGAAATTTCAGCAGAAAAGTACCCAGAATACAAGGAATATCAGAAGAAAGTTCCGAGGTTCATTCCTTTTTTGTAGTAACTACTGCGTTAGGTAATTTGAATGTATGGATAAAAGAATAGAAATAAATAATTCAAAAAACATGCAACACTAAAGACCAACTTTTTTTACCGAAAAAGAGCATTAATTAAAGATCGAGGTATTTAAGAAATTCGTTCTTTCTCTCTTCATTTGCAAATTCTCCTGTGAAATGAGATGTTACCGTGCTACTATTAACATCTTTTACCCCTCTAGACGAAACGCACAAATGTGTAGCGTCTATTACTACTGCGACATCTTCAGTTTCGAGTGCTTTTTTCATTGCATTACTAATTTGCATGGTTAGTCTTTCCTGAACCTGTGGTCTTTTGGCGAAATGTTGCACAATTCGATTTATTTTCGATAATCCAATTACTTTTCCTGCGGATATGTAGGCTACGTGAGCTTTGCCAATAATCGGCACAAAGTGATGTTCGCAGTTTGAATAAAAAACTATATTCTTCTCTACGAGCATTTGGTCATAATTATACTNNATCAAACAATTTGATATCCGGGAAATTTTCAGGATTTAGTCCGCTAAAAATTTCTTTCACATACATTTTGGCGACTCTTCTTGGAGTGCCACTGAGACTGTCATCATTTCTATCTAACCCAAGCGTATCCATTATTTCTGCAAAATGCGATGCAATCTTTTCTATTTTTTCCTCATCACTCATGTGAAAAGCATCTGGCCGAAGTGGAGTTTCAATAGAGGTACTAACGTGTTCATCCCCCATTTCCTCTATTAATATTTCCAAGGAACCAGATTCACTATGTATGTAGTTTTGTTTCATGCGTTATTTTAAATGTTAAACAAAACATCAAAGAATATGTTTAGAAAATCCTGTTAATTTTCTAATCATTTCAAATTTTAATAGGTAGTTAGTCACTAAGAATCAATTAACAAATTTTGGATTTTGATAACCTAGATTACTTGTTATAGAATTGACATTAATACGTTTTGAAAGAGTACAAAAAATATTAATCATGAAGAACTTATTTATTCCTTTATTGGCTTTATTCGTCTTTTCTTGTAAAGATGGTGATGATGCCGCGTTATTTAACAATACTAATGAAACGGTATTTGATATAAACATCCCAATGTCTTATTCATTCGATAGGCGTACAACACCTGTCGTTGTTGCTTTTTATGGTAACAAAGAATTTAAAGGCAAACCTGTGAAATCTGAGAATTTATATATGGTGGAAAAAGATGAAAATGAAAAAGAAAAGGTGGTTGAGGACTATAATACAACACATCTTAATTTACTCAAAGAAGGAAATTATTTTGCGCTTTGTTTTATAGATTTGAATAAAAATGGCCGCAGAGAAAGCAACGAACCTATTGAGTATTTCACATCTAAAGAGCATCCTAAAAAAATTATAGTATTGAAGGAGTCTCGTCGGACAATTTCATTTGATTTCGAAGTGTAGAAAAAAAAGCCCAGTCAATCTGGGCTTTTTTATGCGGTCTGGACGGGTGAACAGTCCAATATGTAAATGCCTGTAAATCAAACCTTTAAAGTGAGTGAAAATGCCCTTGTTCGCCTATGTGTTGACCGAATATTTTGGTCGGTTATGAACGGTTTGACATTAACCTTCTCGACAAAGGTAGTATTATTTTCATTATCAGATACTTATTTCACTACAAAATGATACAAAATGATAGGGAAAAGTCCAGATTTTTAGAAAGAAGGACCGTGAATCCTTAATCAATGATGAACTGTTTGACTGTTTCGATATCTATTCCAACGTGTTGGGCGAACTCTTCTATCGTTACAAATTGATAGGATTGCTTGTTCAGGTTTTGCCTGATCGTATGGAGCAATCGCCTGGCATATTTTTCACTTCTTCCGGTTATTCGCTGTACATCTTTTGGATAGACACATACTCGTTTGGGTATTTTCATACTCTATCTATGCTTTATCCATACACTATCTAGGGAGTATCTATCCAGTGCTTGAATGCAAAGTTAGTTTTTAGAGGTTGTATTTTGTATTGAATGGAATTGAGTATTCCACTTAATTATTAACGATTTGAGGGGATTATGTTTATATTTGCATTAAAATATAATTTACGTACAACACTAAAATATAATTTAGGCGCAACACTAAAATATAATTTACGTACAACGTTAACTTATAGAAATACTGCGTAAAAAAACGAATGGCAACACCGCAAGAAAAATTAGCAAATGCACTGGAACACTTGAAGTCTTTACAAGATAAAGGAGTTCTTGCTTTTCGGCATGCTGATTTTTCTCGTATAGATCGCGAAATTTTAATGAAGCATAATTTTCTGGAAGAGGTGCTTCGAGGTTGGTACATCGCAACTCCGAATGATCGAAAGAAAGGTGATAGTACAGCTTGGTTCACTTCGTTCTGGGGATTTACTGCTCAATACTTGTCGCATCGTTTTGGTGAAAATTATTGCCTTTCTGTAGAACAATCTTTATCCATTCATGTGGGGAATGAAACGATTCCGCATCAATTAATCATTCGTTGTTCGGAGGAGGTAAATGGGTTGGTTACTCTACCTTATGGTACTTCTTTATTTGTGATGCATTCTGCAAAGGCTTCCGAACTTCCATTGGATACTTATCAAGGTTTGCGATTGATTGACTTTCATTACGCATTGGTTCATTGCAGTCCTTCGGTTTATGTGCAACGACCAACGGAAATGCGTACGGCTCTTCTGATGATTTCTGATGTGTCGGAATTGCTTCGTATTTTGTTGGATGGTGGTCATTCTATTATTGCAGGAAGATTGGTTGGTGCGTTTCGAAATGTAAAGCGTGATAAAGATGCCGATACGATATTGAAAACCATGACTTCGGCAGGCTATAG
>DORI01000028.1:4241-4666 GCA_003512365.1 Crocinitomicaceae bacterium
GACCATAGTCGCTACCTTCAACAAATAGAAGATCTTTATACCACAGATGCTTATCATTCATTATCTATTGAACGTTATCAAGTAACACCTGAATTGATTGAACTTGTGCGAAGTGGTAAATGGGATGCGAAAAGCAGTTCATACGAAAAGCAACAGCGCGATGCGATGGCAGCTCGTGGTTATTATCAAGNNTTCAAGCATTTCAAGAAGTGAAAAAAAGTGTTGAGCTTATCTTGAAAGGTGAAAATGCCGGGAAAGTATTAAACGATCATCACGGTGATTGGTATCGGGAATTGTTTGCTCCCAGTGTAACAGCAGGTATATTGAAGCCATCAGACTTGGCAGGTTATCGGGTTAATCAAGTGTATATTGGTCAATCTAAACACACGCCTTTGAATAAAGATGCTATTCGGGATACCATGCCC
>DORI01000077.1 GCA_003512365.1 Crocinitomicaceae bacterium
CAATACGGTTGCTTCGGGTATTCTCCTATGACCCTATCGCAACAAATTGGGAAATCATAGAAAAGGAAGTCTTAATTTGAAAAACTGACGAAGCTAAAAGTATCCCGCATTTTTGGCATTTTTAAAATATTTCATCAATAAAATATAGATAAAAAATGAAACATTAATTTAAAATCACGTTCAATAGGTGATAATTCAAATATTCATGAGTATTCTTCATTCTTTCATTTTATTTTGCGGCATTTCATTTCTCTCCTCTGCATCTGCTTCAATTCAGGAAACAAAATACTATGCTCGAAATATTGTATTCAGGAAAACAGGTTTAATTGAATTTGAAAAGTCTTCTACAAAAACTGAAATATCCGTTTATCCTCCAAGAAAAAAAAGACGCGGAAGTCCATATAGATCAGGAACGGGCGGAAAAAAATGGGGAGGAAAAGTAGGCGCATGTGCAAAAAAAAGAAGACGATAGTTGTTTATTGATTGATTAAATACATTTAAAAAGAATTAATACCTTAGCGAAATGCTGAGGTATTTTTTTTTCATTGTAATTTTCATTTTTGTGTCTTGTGGGGAAAAAGAAATTCAAAATATAAAACATAGGAAACAGAATATTGAAATTTTAGATTCAATTCAGGGGAAACCCACCGTTTGGAAAAATCCTAAGTTAACACCAGTGGGTAGTGATTTGGTTCGAATGATTCGTGCCTATTATTTAGTTGGTGAGGTTGATAAGGTGCTCCCATTTTTACTATTACCACCATCAATGGATAAAAAAAAGTTAGTTGATATTCTTCAAGAGGCTAAATGGGGTTATGATCTAAAGGTTTCAAATGTGAGATGGATGAACGACTCAGTCTTTGAGTTAAGTGTTAAAACACAAAAGCAACAAACGACAGGTATGGAATTCTATCAAGGGAAAATTGTGAACGATACGGCAAAACTATTGGTCTATTTGAATCCTAATTGTCCATTTGTTAAAAATAACTAATACTGAATAAATCACAGTTAAAGATTTTTTAAATATTGATTTGCTAAGTGTTTTATATCGTTTTATTTATTCAGTTGCAAATATACACTTTAGGTAATTTTTATCTACAGTTAAACTATTAATTATACGGTTAGGTGAAGATACCCGGATTGTCTTTATTTAGTCTTCCTTAATGATGAGTGTATCAATAGAAATATAGTCGGTTTTTTTATTACTTAACTTAAGAAGATGTTGACTATTTAGATCAAAAAAATGAAATAAAAAGAAAATATAAAGTAGCGTTCGAATCATAACCAACCTGTAATTATGAATTCAAAAAATGGTTACAAATTCTAAATTATTACCGTTTAATTGCTGAACAAAAAAGTTCTTGATTTAACAATCGTATACCAATACGGATCTTAAATCTGAGGCAAAATATTTTGAAGCTATTTCACTTAGTTGTGTTTGTGTTATCTTGTCGATCGATGCATGAATTTCCGCAAGCGTGTCTATTTGATTGAAAACTAACATGCTTTTACCTAGTCCCTGCATAATACCTGAATTAGAATCCATGCCCAAAGCGAGTTGTCCTTTTAATTGCTCCTTTGCTTTGTGCAATTGAACGGACGAAAAAGACTCATTCATCATCCTATCCAATTCCCTGTAAATAAGAGATATTGCCTTTTCCAAATTTTTAGACTCCGTACCTAGGTAAACTTGCCAATAGCCTGTATCTGCATAAGTGTGGTAACTCGCCTCAACAGAGTAAGCTAGACCGTATTTTTCCCGAACACTTAAATTTAATCTTGAATTCAACGCTGGTCCTCCTAAAACATTAATTAGCAAGGCCATCGCTACCCTATTCTGATCATGATAACTCGGTCCGATTGATCCAATTATCGCATGTGCTTGAAAATTCGCTTCTTTTTCACGATGTTCAAAAGGTTCGTAATTTGTAAATTCAACAATTTTCGGTCGATTACCCGTTTGTGGCATTTCTGCTAACTGCATCTCAAGCAGACTTGCCATTTTTTCTGCAGACATGTTACCAACATAGGAAACAACTAAATTGTCTCGAGTAAAAAATTCTTTTGCAAACGTTCTCAAATCATTTGTATTGAAACGCTGAACAGTTTTTTTTGTACCTAAAATATTATACCCCAAACTATGCCCCTTAAACAATCTTGCCTCGAAATCATCAAAAATACGATCTGAAGGTGAATCCATGTAGGAGTTTAATTCATCGATAATTACTTCCTTTTCCTTGTCAATTTCCTTTTCTGGAAACGTGGAACGGATGGCGATATCTGCTAATAATTCAATTGCTCTAGCTGTATATTTCTTTGAAAAAGAAGCATATAAACAAAGTTCTTCTTTCGCTGTGTAAGCATTTAACTCCCCTCCAACAGCATCAATTCGAGAAAGGATGTGGTATGCTTTTCTTTTTTCAGTGCCTTTAAAAACACAATGTTCTATGAAATGTGCTAATCCCATTTGAGAAGAACTTTCAAAACGAGAACCTGCAGCGAAGAAAAAACCCAAATGTGCAACTTGATTCGGTACTTTCAAATGAACCAAACGTATTCCGTTGGAAAGGGTTAAACAAATAGGTTCTTTTCTCATCAAGGATTTTTACGTTGAACTTTCCATGAATCTGATATTTTTATGTAAACCAATCGGTCATGTAATCGCGACGGTTGACCTTGCCAAAACTCAAGTTCACTTGGCATTAATGCATATCCTCCCCAATGTGGTGGACGAGGAACGGAATCTTTAAACTGTTGTTCTAAATTGGTAATCCTAGAAAAAAGTTCATTTCTGTCTGCTAATATTTCAGACTGATAGGATGCCCAAGCACCTAGTTGGCTTTCACGCGGCCGGGAGGCAAAGTAGGCATCACTGTTCTCTTCAGAAATTTTTGAAACCGAACCTGTAATGCGCACTTGTCGTTGAAGTTTCGGCCAAAAGAATAACATGGAAGCAATTGGGTTTAGTGAAAGTTCTTCGCCTTTTTGACTGGCGTAGTTGGTATAAAACACAAATGACTCCTCCACAAGTTCTTTTAAATAAACTATTCTCGAGGAAGGAATTCCATTGCTATTCACCGTGGACAAGCACAATGCATTTGATTCTAATTCATTATTTTTTACTGCTTCATCAAACCATGTGGAAAACAATTCAAAAGGAGAAACAGTAGGTTCAATAAGCCTATCATTTGAGAAATCTTTGTGATTGTCTCTGAGTTTTTTTAATTCTTCACTCATTCTTCTTCTTGCGTGAAGTTATCTTCAATCTCGCTTTCGCTATCTATGGCTTCATCTTCGAATTCATCGTCTTCATCTGACCCGGATGCGCTAAATACTATGCCTTTAGGAGTTGGATTTTCATACACTTCTTCAATAACTTGATTTATTTTCTTTGCGGGTGATGCCACATCTTCTTCACGGTAAGGAAAAATTTCGACAATCGGAGATGCCGCAATGGCCGTTATATTAAAGTCTATCATCAGAGTACCTAAACTTTCTTGTACACGCTCATACGCTACTTTGACCGTATCGGCAGAAACTAAGAAATTCTGGGTAATGGTTTTCTTCTTATCGGCTTCATCGTCCACTTTATCATAAGACACCTTGCATTTGAACCAAGTTTCTGAGTCGTCATATTGAAAAATATCGTGAATATCTGTGCGTGCGATTCCTGTTACTAAAAACTCTCCTCTGATAGAAGAACCCAACTCTTCGTAAATACGAGCTTCAGCATCTGTAAAGGTCATTGCTGCCAACATGTATGGTTCTGATACTCTTTTAAACGTACCATTTTCTAATTGCTTTGTGTATTTTACTTTAACTGTAAACCAAGAATTCATTTGTAAAAAAAATTAGGCTACAAATATAAGTGCCACAATTCCTTTTTTATACAATTGTTGAAAAGAAAACTTATTTCGAAAAAGCGAAAGGCAATAGATCTTCAACTTTATCAATTACCAATGTTCGGTTGTCTTGATTTACCATGATAATTCGAATCGGAGTGGATTGTCGCATAGAACTTTCGATCATAACTTGTCTACAAGATCCACATGGAGCTAAAATCAATTCTTTAGAAACGAGTGTCCCCTTGGCTACAATGCAAATGGTATCAATAACTTCATTCGGATAATTTGCTCCTGCATAGAACAAAGCCACGCGTTCCGCACACAATCCTGATGGATATGCCAAATTTTCTTGATTATTCCCTAATACAACATGACCATTTCCTAATAAAACACTAGCCCCAACTTGAAATTCACTATATGGTGCGTATGCATTATTCATAGCCTCAAATGCAGCGTCTACGAGCTTCTGATCATTTTTAGACAATAAATTAAAATGACTGTACTGTGCGTACTTAAATGAAAATTCCATTAAAAATGCATACGCAAGGTAAAAATATAGGTTACAAGTTTGAATTTTGATCAATGAAACAAGAATAAATCCGTAAATTCGTAGCCTATGGAATTTTCAAATTTAAACCTTCACGAAAAAGCTAGCTTGGCAATAGGCGTAAGTATTGGTCAAAGTCTAAAATCTCAAGACCTGTCTGAATTGGACACCAACCTTTTACTTAAAGGAATTATGCACGTATTTGCTAATCAAGAGCTAAATTTTTCAGAACAAGAGGCAAATGCAGCTATTCAAGAGTACGTAAATCTGCAAAAAGAAAAATTCCATAAAGTGACAAAAGAAGAAGGTGAATTGTTTTTACAGAAAAATGCAAGTAAATCAGGCGTTAATACTACTTCTTCTGGCTTACAATATGAGGTGATCGTTGAAGGCGAAGGTGTAAAGCCAACAAAAAGCGATAACGTCAGCGTGCATTATCATGGAACACTCATTGACGGAACTGTTTTCGATAGTTCAGTTCAACGAGGTCAACCTGCTACCTTTGGTGTGCAACAGGTAATAGCGGGATGGACAGAAGCGCTACAATTGATGTCCACAGGTTCCAAGTACCGACTTTATATTCCTCAAGAATTAGCGTACGGAGCAACTCCGCATCCGGGAGGTCCAATAAAACCATATAGCGCACTTATATTTGATGTTGAATTATTATCTGTTAATTAGTCATGAATAAATTTTTTATAGTCTCTTTTTTAAGTATCGGAATCATTTTAACCTCATGTGGAAATTCTGAGGAAAAAGAGAACAG
>DORI01000244.1 GCA_003512365.1 Crocinitomicaceae bacterium
CTTTCTTTCTATTTTGCACCAAAAACATATTACGAAAACACAATGGCCAATGGAATGGTTTATGAAGAAAAAAATCTAGAAAACAGATTAGTTTTTGGAAATATGTTTTCGAAATTCGAACATGACACTGCGTATTATTCCAATCAACTCTCTCTAAAAATTGACCAAATTCTGAATCATCAACTCGGAGCATTTGAACGTATCAATAAGAAAAAACCCCTGCAACGCCTTCTTCAACTACTGGCATTGAAAATTGGGGAGAGCGTTTCATTCAATGAATTGGCCGAAATGGTCGAATTGGATAACGAAACTGTTGAACGCTATATATCCTTATTTCAATCAGCCCATTTGCTTATCGTGCTTCCAACATTATTTAACGATAAAAGATACGAAGTAAAAAAGCAACATGTGGTTTACTTTATTGACAATGGAATAAGAAATGCACTAGTTGATAATTTTTCCGCATTTGAAGATCGCTTCGATAAAGAAGTACTTTGGAAAAATTGGCTAATTGCTGAACGTTACAAGTGGAATAATACAAACCAAAAAACTTCAGAATTTTATTTTTGGAAATCACATACAAGGCAATTCATCGACCTTATTGAAGTAGAAGACAAAGAGATTTTTGCCATGAGATGTTCTTGGAACAAAAAGAAAAAGGTAAAAGAACCGCCCCTTTTTGCCGCGTATTATCCGAATGTGATATTTAAGTCGGTTAATCGTAGTACCTATTTGGGATACTTAACAAAGAAATAATGGCATTCATACCGCGTGTAGCAAAATTCATCCACGATGGAAACTTTAATTTAAAAAGTTTGACTGTTGTTTTGCCGTCTCAGCGTGCCATAAAATACCTTTCCAATGCACTTGTAAAGGAATTCGGAGGTCCAATTTTCGCTCCTAAAATGTTAACCATTGATCAATGGGTGAAAACATTTTACCCTAATTGCATTGATCGAACGCGCCTTCTGCTCAATTTATATGAGGTTCATCAAGAAATTGAGGCCAACCCAGAATCTTTTGAAGATTTCGTTCAATGGGCAACCATGTTGTTGAGTGATTTTGATGATATTGACCGCTACCTGCTTGAACCGAAAGAGGTGTTTAAAAATCTTCTCGATATTAAAGAATTGGAAGCTTGGAACATAGAAGAAAGGGAAATTTCGGAAACACAGAAAAAATTCTTGGCGTTTTGGGAGAAATTGCCCGAATATCATGCAAAATTAGAATTAAGGTTAAAACAACTTAATAAAATTACGTCGGCAAGAGCATACCGCAATTTGTCAGAGGAGAATTTACAATTATTGACGAGTAATCCGGTGATTTTTGCAGGTTTCAACGCATTGAGCTCAGCTGAAACCACCATAATTAAAAAACTTATTCGTTCCGGAAATGCACATTTTTTAGTGGATGCCGATGCCTATTATATGGATGATACAATTCATGAGGCAGGATTGTTTATTCGGCGAAATATTCAGCAACTTGAACTAAATAACCCTAACTGGATAATTTCTAACATCGGAAATAAGCCATTGGATGTCCGCATTGTTGAATGTCCTCAAAAAACGGGGCAAGTTAAGGTGGCGGCAGCGGCGCTGGCTCAATTAACAGAGGAAGAATTGCAGAGTACCGCTGTGATACTTGCGGATGAAACGTTAATTTCTGCATTGGTACAGAATATTCCTGCGAATGTGAAACAAGCCAATATTACCCTCGGTCTTCCACTAACACAAACCCCAGTAAAATCATGGGTAGAGGCCATTTTTAGAATTCAGGAAAATAAAAAAAGATTCAAAACAGCAGCTATTTATCACGCCGATTTGATGAGTTTCATGCATCAGATTTTTGTTCTAATGGTAGCTTCTGATTATGAGAAAAATAAAATGGCAGATATTGAGATGAATACTTCTACTAAAAATAAAGTTTTTCAGTCTCCAAGAAAGTTGGATATTTCTCCTAAAATCAACGAAATATTGCTTGCAATCACAGAGGCATGGAACGATGATTGGATAAAAGCAATCTCGCAAATTCGCGAGCTAAATCAACTTTTAATTCAAGCGACGCCATCCTCCAATCAATTCGAATTAAATTGTTTGTTGACATTTGATAACGCCATTGCTTCTTTTCAAAAAATAGTGGAAGAAGGTCTGCCAAAAATGACTTTAAAAAGTTTTAAGTCGCTATTTTATCAGCATTGGAGTACCGCCAGTTTGGCGTATCACGGAAATCCGACCAAAGGATTGCAAGTAATGGGAATACTCGAAACGAGGATGTTGGATTTTGAACGGTTGATTATCCTCGGTTTTAACGAAGGTAGTCTACCAACAACAAATCCAATAAAAACATTAATTCCATTAGATTTAAGAAGCATGTTAGGTCTTCCTTCAACACGCGACAAACAAGGTGTTTTTGCCCACCATTTCTACCGCTTGCTTCACGAGGCTAAACACATGACAGCAACATTTACAAGTGCTGCAGATAATCTTGGTAGTCAAGAAAAAAGCAGGTACTTGCTCCAGATGGAACTTGAACTAACTTCACTGAATAAACAGTTGAATGTAAAACACGAAATGTACGCAATCCCGATCGAAGAAGTATCAAAAATAGAAACGGGTATTCTGCAGAAAACACCTTTTATAATAGACAGGGTTCATCAGTTTTTTGAACGCACGATTTCTGCTTCGAGTATCTCTAAATATATAGCTTGCAGCTTGGATTTCTATTACCGTTACTTGGTTGAATTTGGGGAGGATAAAACCGTCGAGGAAGACATTGAAACACATACTTTCGGAACTTTTATTCACAATACCTTAGATACCTTGTATGCTCCTTATGCCACCTATAACAAAGACGGTGAACGTATGCATAAAGTCACGCCACCGATTACTGTAGACATCATTGATAAAATGATAGCGGATTTCCCCGAGGTTTTAAAGAAAGAGTTTATCGACTATTTCGATGGAGATGATACACTTTTCCAAACTGGAAAAAATGCACTTAGTTTTTCTGTAGCGAAAGAAATGACCTTGAAATTTTTAGAGGCTGAAAAAGACTTTGTGATGAATAGCCACGAAACCCTAACAATTGAACGTTTAGAATCTCGTTTTGACACCTCTTTTACTATCGAAATTGAAAATGAGAAAAAGACAATCAAAATTGGAGGGTATGTGGATCGGGTTGACAAAGTGGGAAATCGATACCGTGTAATTGATTATAAATCGGGTAAGGTAACCAAAGAAAACGTAACCATTGGTCGAAAAAAAGGAAGTGAAAAGTTAAATTTTAAATCAACAAAACACGCGCTTCAGTTGGCTTTTTACGCTTTAATGTTTGAAGAAATGTATGGAGTTTTACCGGATGAGGTACTCATCATTTCATTAATTGACTCCAAAGGAAAATATCCATTATGTGGAAAAGAAAACCAAAGTATTAATGAAATTTCCGAACAAGTAAAGGGGTTTGTTCAAGAAATATACTCGGAGATGATTGATTCAACAATTGATTTCACACACAATAAATCTGCATTTTACTGCCAATATTGTATGTAGTTAAAAAATAGCCTGAAAAGAATATAAGAAAAACTTGTTAAATTCTCTTCAGGCATCTGCAAGTTAAATAAAACCAAAAGTGAACAAACGTTTTCGTTCAACGTCCTAAAGACGTGAGTGTTCTAATAAAGGTTGCTTGAAAAAAATATTT
>DORI01000238.1 GCA_003512365.1 Crocinitomicaceae bacterium
TCCAAGAAATAACGGTCGTGGGTTACCGCAATCACGGTTCCATTATACTGCTGTAGGTGTTGCTCTAACCAATCTATTGATTCTGCATCTAAGTGGTTGGTAGGCTCATCCAACAATAATATATCTGGATTTTGCAAAAGTAATCGACACAAAGCTACTCTTCTTTTTTCTCCACCAGAAAGAGTTGAAATCAATTGATCATCCGGTGGACATCTCAGCGCATCCATTGCGCGCTCTAATTTATTATCCAACTCCCAAGCATCTAATGAATCGATTTTATCTTGAACTTCACCTTGTCTTGCTATGAGTTTATCCATTTTATCCGGATCATTCAAAACTTCTTCGTCCATAAAAGCCGCATTAATTTCTTCGTATTCCTTTAAAACATCTACGGTTTCTTTAGCGCCTTCCATGACAATTTCCTTCACTGTTTTGTTCAAATCCAATTCTGGTTCTTGCGGCAAATAGCCAACTGTGTACCCTGGTGAAAATACAACGTCGCCTTGATACGCTTTATCCAGACCTGCAATGATTTTCATGACGGTTGATTTACCAGAACCATTTAATCCGATGATTCCGATTTTTGCACCGTAGAAAAAAGAGAGGTAAATGTTCTTGATTATTTGCTTTCCCTGTGGTGTAGTCTTTGAAACTCCCACCATGGAAAAAATGATTTTTTTGTCTTCTGACATTTTACTTATTTTTTAGTTGTTGGACAAACGAAATTTGTTTTTGATAATGAAGTTTTTGCTAAGGCTCCATATCCACCGATTACATCTACAAGATCATGATAACCTCTAGATTTTAAAATTGACGCTGCAATCATACTTCTATATCCACCTGCACAATGTAGAACAAATGCTTGTGACTTTGGATAACTTGAGAAATTCTCGTTAATAAAATCAAGAGGAAGTGAACTAGCCAATTCCAAGTGCTCGGCTTCAAACTCACCAGGTTTTCTTACATCAATAATAGGTTGTTTTATATAATCTGTGTTATTTTCTAGTTCTTCCGCTGTAATTCTTTCCACCGCTGCCATTTCTTTTCCAGAATGCTCCCATGCTTTAATTCCACCTTCTAAATACCCTAAAACGTAATCATAACCCACGCGAGCTAATCGTTTTACTGTTTCTTCTTCCCTTCCAATATCGGTAACTAGAATAATTTTTTGCTTAATATCGGTGATCAATGCTCCTACCCAAGGGGCAAATTGGCCATCTAACCCAATAAAAATGCTATTTGGTATATGTCCTTGAGCAAAATCCGAAGCACTTCGTGTATCCAAAATCAAAGCTTCCGCCTCATTTGTTAGCATCTCAAAAGCCTCTACTGAAAGTGGTTTTACTCCTCTTGTCATAACCTCATGAATGGAATCATAACCGGATTTATTCATCTGCACATTCATTCCAAAATAACCTGGCGGAGGCAAAAGCCCATCTGTGAGTTCTTTTACAAACTCCTCTTTGGTCATATCCTTCCTCAGTGCATAGTTCAATAATTTTTGTTCTCCAATCGTACTAACGGTTTCTTTGGACATATTTTTACCACAGGCACTTCCTGCTCCATGTGCAGGATAAACTGTCACCGAATCCGGAAGTGTCATTATTTTATACCGTAATGACTCATATAACAACCCAGCTAGCTCCTCTTGTGTCATTTCAGCTGCTTTTTGAGCCAAATCAGGACGACCAACGTCTCCAATAAAAAGAGTATCACCAGTAAAAACGGCTATTTCCTTCAGGTTTTTATCTAACAATAAATAACAAGTAGACTCCATGGTATGTCCCGGTGTATGTAACACACGAATTGTCAACACGCCAACTTTTAATTCTTCCCCATCTTTAGCAGAATGATAGACATAATTAGGTGAAGCATTAGGACCAAAGACAATTTTAGCTCCTGTTTCTTTGGCAAGGTCGATGTGACCTGAAACAAAATCTGCATGAAAATGAGTCTCCAAAATGTATTTTATTTTTACACCATCACGTGAAGCTCTCTCGATATATGGCTGCGTTTCTCTTAACGGATCAATGATTACGGCTTCACCATTTGAATGAATGTAATAAGCTCCCTGCGCAAGGCACCCCGTATAAATTTGTTCAATAAACATATTTATCAAAAATTAATACTGCAAAATTAATCGTTTGAGGAAGTCATACACTAATCGGCACTGTAAACTTTTACACCAGAAATAAATGTCATCCATGAAAAATTCTCCTCAAAAATTGGTTTTGAAACGATAGGTTTTTCAAATATTGCAAAATCAGCCCATTTGCCAACTTCTAATGTACCTCGCTCTTTTTCTTGAAAAGCTGCATAAGCCGCCCATATTGTCATACCTTTTAAAGTTTCAGATAACGTTAAAGCCTCAGCCTTTAGAAACCCATCAATAGGTTCATTTTTTGCATTTTTACGTTGAACAGCTGCATGTATGGTTAAAAAAGGGTTAGTTAACTCAACTGGAAAATCAGTCCCAAGAGCTAGCATTCCACATGTTTTCAACAATGTCGAATAGGCATAAGCACCTTTCATACGATTCTTTCCGATTCTGTTTTCTACCCATCGCTGATCGGAAACAGCATGTGTTGGTTGAACCGAGGGTAAAACACCATATGTTGAAAATTTTGAAAAATCTCTTGGATCTATAATTTGAGCTACTGAATCNNTTGGATCTATAATTTGAGCATGTTCTATTCGAAAACGATGGTCTTTTTTAACTTCATTAACTTTTCGATAAAGTTCCAATACCAGGGCATTCGCTGAATCACCTATACAGTGTGTGTTCATTTGATAATCAAGATCTAATGCTAAAAGTGCGACTTTTCGCATAGTTTTCATGTCACTGACTTGTAAACCATTTTGACCATGGTCGTCTTCGTATGGTCTCTTTAGAAGAGCTCCTCTAGAACCCAAAGCGCCGTCTGCCATAACTTTAAAGCTTCTTATCGAAAGATTTTTATATGAAAAAATTCCATTCTTCTTAGCAAAACTGATATTATCTTCTGACGCCATCAACATCGCATAGGTATTTAATTTAAACCCATGCATATCTATCAGGTTTTTTAGCACATCAATCTGACTAAATTCGATTCCTGCTTCATGAACACTTGTGATTCCAAAGGAAAACAATTCATTTTGAATGGAAAGAATTGCAGAAATAGCATCTTGCTCTGTAAAGGCCGGGATGTGCGCTTCAACTAATGACATTGCATTATCAATTAATAA
>DORI01000005.1 GCA_003512365.1 Crocinitomicaceae bacterium
GCTGGAGCGCTAGCGCTCCAGCTTTTGGTAACGAGCTGTCCTTTTACCTCAACGAAACAATCAATACCGATACGACTTTCTACTACACAAGCAAAGAAGCAACAGGAATCTTTATCAATCACAATGTAATGAATTACCTTCACACTGCCGATCCTGCTTATGTTTCCGATACAAAGCAAGTCTTGGATAAACAATTGGCCAATTCCAGCTTAATTTCGACGGTGAACGAAAAAGAACGCAATCACTATTTTAGCGAGATTCAAAAGATGGTCAATTACTTCAAACGAAAAATTGAAGACGATTTAAATGCGTTTATCTAAAGTTGTGATATTCACAACTGCCTATTCCTAACTTTCGGTATTCAATTTAACCACATGAAAATTAGGGCCTACATTTGTCTTATAATTTTAAAACGAAAGATCATGAAAAAAATGTTAGTAGGTGCTTTCTTTACCCTTAGCACTGTATTTTTAGCACAAGCGCAAAATGCGTTTACAATAGCGGCTGCGAACCCTAATGTGAGTGGTGTAGCGATTTCAGGAGAGAGTGGAGCAAAAATGATACGTTTGGAGCTCATCCGTCTTGGGAAATACAAAGTCTACGATGAATTTGATATGGCAGATGTGGTGAAAGCCAATCCTGAATTTCAAGCANNCTATGGCCAAACTTGCTTGGTAAAGCTAGGTGAAGCTCTTAAAACAGATTTCGTTATTTGTGGAAGTATTGATGGACTTTCGAATAAAATTGCGGTTACGCTCAAAATTATCAATATAAAAAATAAAAGCATTGAAAAATCGGCAATTAAGGAATTTGCAAATCAACCAAACGAAGTACAGCGCATGATTGAAATCGTGTTAAAGGAAATGCACGGTGTAGAAGTAGACAAAGTTACTCAAGACCGTTTATCATTTAAAAACGACATCATTACATCAAACAATGTTGGAAAAGTGAATAATTCTGGTCCAAGAATCGGAATAGCTGGAATGGTTGGTTCTTTGTATGAATTTGCAACTCGAGATGCTAGCCGTGGAGGACTTGATATCTTCCCTGCTATCAGTATGATTGGTTATCAATTAGAAGGGCAATATGTTGGAACTGAAAACTTTTCAGCACTAGTAGAAGGTATCGTGAACGTATCAGGTTTAGAACAAGGTCAATTTATTCCTTCTTTTACTTTAATGAACGGCTTCCGTTTTGGAAAAGGAAATTGGGAGTTTGCTTTTGGTCCAGGATTTGGCTTGAAGAGAACAACGAATGGATTCTTTGATGATAAAGCTGTATTTGGTGAAAAAGATACATATTGGTCCGAAGCAGATTTCAATAACACCTATGGAATGGGAGCTGATCCAGACGCACTAGCAGAGGCACAGTTAGGATATAAGCCTGGGTATGATTTTAGTGAGAAACATGGTGATATTCGTGGTATTACAGCGATTAACACATCGTTTGTATTTGCATTCGGTCGTACCTTTCAAGCAGGGGCTTTAAATATTCCGGTAAACTTATTTTACTCTTCTCAAAAAGGAGGTGGTTTTGCGGGTGTAAACGTTGGGTTCAACGTGGTTAAAAGCAAAAAAGTATTAAATCCAGGAATTTAATTTATCCTCAATAGAACTGAACCATGAAAAAGTTCATTTGGTTTCTTTCGTTTCTTATGATGCTGCTTTCCTGCACTGTGCAGGAGCGGTATCATAGGAGAGGATTGACGATAGAATGGAATACCATTAGCGTTAAGAAACAAGCCCAAAAAACAACTCATCAGGACGCTGTTTATCAGGATTTAGCAANNTGAAACTATCAAACCAAATTTTGCAGAACCAACAGATTCGATTGAAAAAGTTCAAAAACGCAGACGCTTCAATCGGAACTTAATTTTCGCATCTTTAGGGGCTATTGGTATTGGCGGTCTAATGGATTACCTTAATTTCACGAATGTTCAAGTTGATCCAAATTATTCAAGTACAAATGACTATAGAAACTATCGAATAGCATCTCAAATTAGCTACACAGCAGGCGGAATCGGTCTCTTCTCCTGGTTAATAAAACGAGGTGTAGAGGACTCGCGCGATAACCAAGATGCTATTATAGAAAACAATATTGTTTATGATACGACAAAAGTTCAGGAAAATGTCGTCATTCAACAAAATCAAAACACAAACAATCAATCGAGTGAGAACCTTAAATTAGCAAGCTCTCAGGCAAATGCCAGTGTATTACTCGCAGTTCTGGGAATTTTAACCACGGCCTTATTTGGTTTGGGTTTAATTCTTTGTATTGCAGCTATTATTCAAGCAAACAGTAGTATTAAATTAGCTCCTAGTGCTCCTTCAGCAAGAACAGCATTAACCGGTAAACGCATTGCACTTGGTTGGCTAAAATTTCTTGGAATATTATTAGGAATTATTGTAACGCTAATTTTAATTGCATTTATGTCTTTTTAAATTTCTCTCATGAAATAATTTGCTTTTCCATTGGCTGGTATTCCTTCACCATAATGACTTTCAAATGGTTTTCGACATCATACAAAAGATTAGTAAATTCCGAACTTAATAAAAAGACTTAATTCATCTCAAGAATTATAACCGTTGGGTGTTGAAGGGCTCTTTTTTGGTACTTTTACAACATGAAGTTTCTTCCAATCATTTTAATTTTCATAATTTTCTCTTGTTCAGTAGAAAAGCGTTATCACAGATCAGGCTGGAATTTTCAGCGCCAATCCATTCATAATCCCATGAAAACAAAAAAATCTGAGCAAATTACTCATGAACTTTCGGAGAATAATTCAGCACCGAACGATAAATTTGATACTACCTCTTCAGAAAAAATAGACGCCATTCATCTCTCAAAAATTGACTTGACAGTAAATGAAAAAGACACCAAGCATTTAACGGTCGAAACAGTCACTTCGGACACTTTGACACATTTCATCGCACACAAAAAAAAGAATTCCGCTTTGGCGCAAATGTTTTTGAGAAAAGAAATTGAAAATCCCCAGGTCTTTAAGAAGAATAACATCTATCGTGATGCTATGGCTAACCAGCAAAAGCCTACTTATTTTGAGGGCTCTTCCTCGCTTTGGTCGGCATTCATTGTAGTTGGTATAATCGGATTAATAATGCTTTTAATGGCGGCTTTGTTGCAAAGTGCACTCTTGTTAATTATCTCACAGGTCTTATTTTTTATTGCCGGGCTTTTGCTAGCTCTCGCTATTTTCTCTTTTCTCATCTGTCTAATAACATTTGGAATGATTTGTTAGAACTTATTCTTTTCAAGGTCTAATATTCACGTAATTACCGAAACATTTCCTTTTTTTATTTGTACTTTTGTTTAAATACACACATCATGAACAACAGAGTTGAAGAGGCATTAAACGATCAAATTAAAAAAGAAGCATCGTCCTCACAATATTATTTAGCGATGGCCTCCTGGGCAGAAAATAACGGATTAAATGGAACAGCAAAGTTTATGTATACCCATTCTGACGAAGAACGTTTTCACATGCTGAAATTGGTAAAGTTCGTTAATGAACGTGGTGGTACAGCTATTATCCCATCAATCGATCAGCCACCTGTAAAGTTCAAGGATCTGAAAAATGTATTTGAGAAACTATTGGAGCATGAGATAGGCGTTACAGCCAGTATTAATAACCTAGTTGATATTTGTTTACAAGAAAAAGATTACACTACCCATAATTTTGTTCAATGGTATGTTTCGGAGCAACTTGAAGAAGAAGCACTCGCCAGAACAATTTTGGATAAGCTTAAATTGATTGGAAGCGACAATAGTGGTATGTATATGTTTGATCGCGATTTAGAAAATGCAGTCATTCAACCCGCAAACCAAGCGCAAGCAGGAAATTAAATTGTGTAAGTGCGCATTCTACTCCTTTGGTTGATTTTTTTGCTCTCCCTAAAGGTGAGCGCTCAGGGAGATTACAAATTCAATAATTTCACGATTACGAGTGGTCTGTCACAAAGCTTTGTGAACTGCGTCATCCAGGATGAAACCAGCGCTTTGTGGATTGGAACTCAAGACGGATTGAACCGTTACGATGGCAAGGATTTCGAAATTTTTTATGCCGGGGAAACGGATGGTATCGAAAGTAACTTTTTTAAATGTGCCGAAAAAACAGAAGATGGTAGGTTGTGGTTCGGAACATCTACCGGACTCGTGTCTTTTAATCCCAAAAGCGATAAGTTTAAATCCTTCAGTGTAAACAAACAAAAGGTTATGCAAATTGAAAGCATGACTAAAGATACTGATGGAAATTTGATTCTAGGTACCGTAGAATTTGGAGTAGTTCGTTTCAATACTCAATCAGGAAATTTTGATTTTCCCTTTCGTTCACTTCCGGCATCTAAAATTCAATTAGTTCTCGGATTAAGTAATGGGGATCTTCTCGTCGATACGGAAGATAAAGGTTTATTTCTAATTTCAAATTTGACGAAAAAAGCAGTTCTACTTTCCATAAAAAGTAAAAATGGTAGTATGGTTTCTATTTTAAAACTAATGGAACGATCTGAAAATGAGGTGCTATTAGGAACAAACCAAGGAATCTTCACATTAAACCCTCAAGAAAAATCAGTGATTCCCTCCTTTCCGGGATTGGATAAATTTGGTTGGCTAAGTGTTATGGATATTCTGCCTTTTAAGGATCAGTTATTCATTGCAACGGCTGGAAATGGTTTATTTAACATTAAAGGTAACGTCATATATAACAGTACCGAAGACCTCTTTCAAAAAAATGCGCTTTTATTTAACGCGCTTACCGATTTGTATGTCGACAACAACCAAAAAATTTGGATAGGCTCAGAAAGAGGAATTTCAAGCTTTGACCCTCTGCGTTCAGGCTTCCTTAGCATAGGACCATCCGGAAATTTAAAAAAGGGATTGCCTTCTCCAAATGTTTGGAGTTTCAGTGAAGATCCTAGTGGCAATTTTATTTTTGTAGGAACCGATGTTGGTGTATCTAGATACGACCGAAGTACCGCTATTTTTAATCAGTTCCTTCGTTCCGACAATAGCAACGAAGACGGAGAAAATGGTAAAGAGGTGGTGTTGAGTATATATAGCCTCAATAAAGACAAAGCTTTGGTAGGTTGTTTAGATGGCTTATACGAATTAACAGTTTCCGGAAATGCCTTTCGTTATTCTAAATTAACTTATGTTGACAAAGAAAATCAACGAAAACACGAACGAATTTATGCGATCGTCCCCTATAAAAATCAGGAGTATTTTTTAGCAACAAAAGGAGGTGTTATTCTTTACAACCTAAAAACAAAAAAATCAAGATTGTTTGAACACAATCCTAAACTACCCACCGAGACTATTGGAATTGGTATTTGCCGTGTGGTGTATAAAGATCCAGTTGGTAATTTTTGGTTTACAACCGGTGGTGGTGGATTGAATTTACTGTCAGAAGAAAATGGGTTGTTAAAAATTAAACCTCATCCGATAAATTCAAAATTTATATCAAAAATTAAAGACTATGTTTCTACTATAGTTTCTTTCAAAAAAGACGAATTGTGGCTCGGCACCTTTGGATCTGGTCTTGTTCATCTGAAATTAAAGACAGGAGAAATTTCAATATACAATAATAAAAATGGCCTTCCGAATAACGTAATTTATGGATTACTTCAAGACGAGAAAAACAAACTTTGGTTGAGTACAAACCGAGGGTTAGCACTATTTAATCCCGAAACAAAACAGGTAACCGTTTATAAAGAAATAAATGGATTAGTAAGTAATGAATTTAATTCGAATGCTTATTTCAAGGCAAGAAACGGAGAGCTATTCTTTGGTGGGATTAATGGGTTCAATCACTTCATGCCAGCTAATTTGTTAAAACCAACTGAGAATATCAACGTAATTCTTAGTAAACTTAAATTAGGGGAAAAATGGGTAATTCCGGGAGGAGATTCACCACTCAAAACCGTACTTTCCAATACAGAAATTCTGGAACTTGATTATAATCAACGCTCGTTTACAATAAAATTCCACACCAATGACCTCAACAACCCTCAGTTAATAAACTACAAATATATTTTAGAAGGATCTGATGAAGGAGAGAAATTTATTGGGGCAGATAATGAATTAGCATTTAATGCATTATCACCTGGTGATTACGTATTAAAGGTTTACGCCAGAATTGGTGACGGACCATGGTCAGAGCCCACCCAACTAAAAATTGTTATTAAATCACCGTATTGGTTAACTTGGTGGTTTTGGACAATAATGGCACTACTTTTAGCTTTAATAACTTTTGTTATTTTCAGAAGGCGTATTGAGCTCGCACGGCGTGAACAGGTGAAATTAGAAATTAAAATTTCAGAAAGAACCAAAGAAATTCGTTTACAAAAATCACAAATCGAAGATCAGAATAAACTTATTGAGGATGAGAAAAACAAGGTTGTAGAGCAGCAACGGTTATTGCAAATTGAAAAAGATAAAACGGAGCAATGGCTCAATAACACCCTGCCATCGGAAGCAGTAATTGCGCTCAAAAGGAAGGGAAAAGTTCCCGCACAAGCCTTCGACACGGTGAGTGTCTTGTTCACTGATGTTGTAGGCTTTAGTAGAATTTCTGAAACCATGACGCCAAGCCGATTGGTAACGAAATTAGATGTCTTGTTTCGAAAATTTGATGAAATAATCGAGGCAAACAAACTCGAAAAAATTAAAACCATTGGGGACGCTTACATGTGCGCAGGTGGTGTGCCATCGGAAAACTCTACCAATCCAATAGACGCTTGTTGTGCAGCACTTCAAATTCAGGCATACATGTCTAAACTCAAATATGATGCGATAGCAAATCACGAAGACTATTGGGAAATTCGTTTGGGCATTAATACGGGTCCACTTACCGCCGGGATAATCGGGAATTTGCGCCTTGCTTATGACATTTGGGGCCCAACAGTGAATCTTGCACAGCGAATGGAAATGCTAGGAGAACCAGGAAAAGCCACCATTACTGGAGCTACATTTAATCATATTGAGCCATATTTTGAATGCGAGTATAAAGGAAAAGTACAATCTAAAGCTCGCAAATGGGTAGATATGTATGTGGTGAAGCGCATTAAACCTGAATTATCTCTAAATGGAGAAGGATTACAACCAAATACTCGATTTGATGAAATAAAAAAGCTACACCATTACTCAACTATTAAATACTATAAGACGGAACATCACGTAATGAAAATTCTTGAGAAAGGTCTTTCTCCAAACTATTATTACCATTCCATAAACCACACGAAAGATGTTGTCAATGCTGTTGAAAGAATTGCCCTGTTGGAAGGAGTCACAGATGAGAGTTTATTCTTGCTAAAAACTGCTGCAATTCTGCACGACGCCGGATTTATTGAACGTTACGATAATAACGAGGAAATTGGCGCTATAATGGCCGCGGAAATACTTCCTAAATATGGGTATACTGAACAGCATATTAAAACCATTGTGGAGCTTATTCATGTGACCGAAATTCCACACAAACCATTAAATAAAATTCAGGAAATTATTTGCGATGCAGATTTGGATTACCTTGGTCGCGATGATTTTGACGAAATTGCCGATAAGTTAAGACGAGAACTTCGAGAAATGGGGAAAATTCAGAGCGACCGACAATGGGACGAAATTCAAGTAAAATTCCTGAATCAACATCAATATTTTACACAAACCGCCAAAGAATTAAGACAAGAGAAAAAAGAAATTAATATCCAAAAAGTTATGCAACGATTGGAAGAAAATAAATATTTAGATTAAAGATCTCTAGCGTTAATTACTCTTCCTTTTTGTTTCTGAGTTGATTTTTTATTCTTTACCAGATAGGTTGCCGATAAATTTAAAACGTGACGATCAATAGCATTGGGTAGGTTAATTTTATCGTCATACAAATAAGTAATTCCTAAATCCAATGGTAACTTCGTTTCAAAATCAACTCCAATTTGGTAGCGAATTCGTGTAAATTGATTCCCCAAAGGGGCATTTTCGGGTGAATAAAAATACTCGACACTTGCATTTGGTGTAAAAATACTATTGTCAATATCGTAAGAAAAAGAAGGTTTTACACGATATGCAATGTCAAATTCTGGGTCATAATTGGCAACAACAAGTCGATCAAAAGAAAATTGATACCTTGCACGCAAACCTATCGTCAATCTTTTAACTTCATAATTCCCTTGAACATTCAAATTAATTCTATTCCCGCCATTAAAATACCCATTTTCCTGTTTCGACAAGATCCAACGGTAGTCAATTGATGTTTTAAACCAATCCATGAGTTTATATCGAATTGATGCCTGAGGAAATGAGGTGTTCAATCCATATTCATCAATTCTATTGGTCCAATCACCAGTGAAATCCAACTTTTTATTTAACTTGAATTTCACACCGGTTTCGGTCCATAATTGAAAAGTGCTAGGTTGTGTGGAGCCTATAAAAACAAAAGCAAAAAAAATAAAACAGAGAATTACTCTCATCTTCGCTTAGAATTTTTTAATGTAAATGGTGTCCACTATAAACTCCTGATTTTTTTTAGTTATTTCCACCTCTCTAATTATTTCTTTCTTTCCACTTGGACATGTAATACAATCCTCGTAAGTGAAAATACGATAAATTCCTTTTCTCATATACCTGAATTCATAGGAACCATCAAAGCTTGTTTTTATGTCATCATCATAAAAAGAGTTGTCCGCTCCATAGATAATAAAAACATCTTGATCTGGCGCTGGATAACTTGCTATTACATTCCCTAAACTATTGTAGCGCTGTTCAATTACAACTCCTTTGATTGTTGCTGCACCACCTTGACCTTCATATTTTGAACAAGCTGAAAAAACAACTAAAAATGCTGTAAAAATTAATATTGATTTCATATTAAAATTATATTTAAGTCAAAAATACAACTTTATCACGAACTTAAACGTCTTGCTCATATTACTTTTTATTTGTAATATTGAAATCTAAAATGACCATGAAATTACTTCTCTCCCTCTTCTTATTAACTTTAGGTGTGTTTTCTCAACATTATAGTCAAGTTATTATTAATGAATATTCTTGTTCAAATGTAACCGGAATTACCGACGCATATGGCGAACGAGAGGATTGGATAGAGTTATATAATCCGACTGGAGCCACTGTAGACTTGACGGGTTGGTATTTATCTGATAAAGCCAGTAACCTAACAAAGTGGATGATTCCAAGCGGAACAATTAATTCCAATGGATACAAAATGGTGTTTTGTTCGAAGCGAAACACGGTTAACGGAAATCAATATCATCCGAATTTCAACCTCTCTCAAACCGAAGGTGACTGGATAATTTTAAGTAACACTTTTGGAAATGTGGTCGATTCATTTAAAATTGTTCACATGACCAAGGCTAATCATTCGGTTGGACGTTCAACCAATGCAGCACCAGATTTTAAATTGTTTACCACCCCAACGCCAAACGCCGCAAATACCGGCGCCATAAATTTTTATACTCCAAAACCAATTTTCAATGTCCAAGCGGGATTTTACACTACTCCTCAAACGATTACAATAACTTGTACAGATGCTAATGCAACAATTCGCTATACTTTAGACGGAAGTGACCCTACAGCAACCTCAACCGTTTACTCAGGACCGATTACAATAAATACAACAAAAGTTCTTCGCGCCGCTGCATTTGGCACGAATTTACCTTCATTTACCGAAACTAACACTTACTTTATAAACATTTCACATACCATTCCGGTGGTTTCGGTTTGTGGAGCAGGATTAAATACCCTATTGATAAACGGTAATCAAATTGAACCCGTTGGAGGATTTGAGTTATTTGAGGAAAATGGCCTATTCATTGATGAAGGACAAGGTGATTTTAACAAACATGGTAACGACTCCTGGGCTTATAATCAGCGAGGTTTNNAGCGATTTAGAACATCAAATTTTTCCAGAGAAGACAAGAGATAATTTCCAAAAATTGATTTTAAAGCCCGCTGCTAATGATAACTATCCTGCGGCAACTAGTGGCTCCGCTCACATTCGAGATGCTTTTGTTCATACGCTTTGTGATCGTGCAGACATGAAATTAGACGAACGAACCTGGCGCCCTGCAATTTTGTATTTGAATGGTCAATATTGGGGTGTATATGAGATGAGAGAGAAAGTAGATGATCACGATTACACAGATTATTATTATAATCAAGATAAGTATCACCTCGAATATCTAAAAACATGGGGAGGAACTTGGGAAGAATACGGTGCACCAAATGCCTTAAACAATTGGAATGCGCTTAAAAATTATATTGCTACCAATAATATGGGGAATCCAACAAATTTCGCATACGTTGACAGCCTTTTGAATTGGGAATCCTTGTGTGATTATTTCATGCTTAACTCGTATACTGTTACAATGGACTGGTTGAACTGGAATACTGCATGGTGGAGAGGAACAGATTCATTAGGCGACAAAAAAAAATGGAGGTATACATTATGGGATATGGACGCAACATTCGGTCATTATATTAATTATACCGGAATACCCGATCCGTCAGCGAATGCTGACCCATGTAATGTTGAAAATCTCCCAAATCCAGGAGGACAGGGTCATACTGAAATTCTGCAAAAACTGATAAATGAAAATCCTGTTGTTGAACAATACTATGTGACTCGATATGCTGATTTACTTAACACAAAGTTTTCATGTTCTTATGTCATTCCTTTACTTGATAGTATGATAAATGAAATTGCACCTGAAATGCCTGGTCAAATTTCTAAATGGGGTGGTAATATATCTACATGGCAAACGAATGTACAATCCTTACGAGATTATATCAACCAAAGATGTACGGCCCTCACGCAAGGTCTCATTGATTGCTACTCACTTTCTGGGCCATTTGCCACTACATTTGATGTTTTTCCAGCGAATGCTGGAACAATAAAAGTTAATTCAATTTGGGCTCCAACATACCCTTGGACAACGAATTATTTTGGAGGTATCCAGACGAATTTAGTGGCTAAGCCTCTGCCAGGTTTTATTTTCGATCATTGGGAATATACAACAGGGCCGATGGGATTGCCAATCACTCAAGACACAAATTTTATAAATATTACTGGAATTGAGAATATTGTTGCCGTGTTTGTTGCTGACAATCCTGATTTAGATGGCGATGGCTGCTTAAATGTGGATGAAGTTACCGCTGGCACATTACCTAATAACCCCGACACGGATGGAGATGGCCAAAATGATTGCGTCGAGATTGGTGCAGATCCTTTGACTCCTCTTGACGCTGACGGAGATGGAATTATTGACGCACTCGAGTCCTCTATAACCGATACAGACGGTGATGGTGTGAACAATGAAGCTGACCCTGCAAATTCAGATCCTTGTATTCCAAATAATACTGCTCCGAATTGTGATTTTGATGGTGACGGATTAACTTATTCCCAAGAAGTAAGCAATGGTACAAACTATAATAATCCTGACACCGATGGTGATGGTATAAATGATGGAACTGAAGTCGCAAATGGTTCTGACCCATTAAACCCTTGTGATCCAGACGACTCAAGCGCTGATTGCCAAATCGATACAGATAATGATGGTTTGACAGATGCGCAAGAAGGTGTATTGTGTACTTCACCAACCATTTCTGATACGGATGGGGATGGCATAAACGATGGTGTTGAAGTTACTGCCGGAAGTGATCCTTGTGATCCTTGTAGTCCTAATAATGTCGGACTTGACTGTATTACAGGTTTATTTATCCCTACAGCTTTCAGTCCTACAGTAAATAATGGTCCATCTCAAAACAATGCTTACAGTATCATCGCAGGTAAAGACGTGTTAAGTATTGAATTTACAATATTCGATCGATGGGGTAATAAAATGTTTTACAGTAACAATAAGGTGTTTTCTTGGGATGGAAATTACAATGGTAAAGAATGTGGAACAGGCATTTATCCATACCGAGCAGTAGTAAAATACGCTGACAATCCGGTTGAGCAAATACTCAATGGAAATATCACATTAATTCGATAAAAAGATGAAAAAATCATTCTTCTTTTTGTTGCTCTTATTAGCAATTCGCTCACAGGCGCAGGATGCACATTTTACGCAGCTTGACAAAACAATTTCCTATTTAAATCCTGCTATGACTGGGAATTTTGATGGATTTGCAAAAATTACAGCTCAACATCGGAGTCAATGGATTAATACAGGTACAGCTTTCACAACTTCGTACATGATGGGTGAAATGAATTTTGGTAAAAAGAAGAGAGGTATAAAATCTTATGCAGGATTAGGTGCCTATTTTTTAAACGATATAGCTGGAGCATCAAAAATTGGATTGCGCACAGGTGGCATTTCAGCAAGTGGAAACGTTCCGTTATCTGTCAATCAATGGATTTCTGGTGGAATTAACCTATCCTTTAATCAACGGGTAATTGACTTGTCAAATGTTACATTTCTGAGTCAGTGGGATGGAACAACTCTTAATCCTAATCAGAACTCCGGCGAAAATCTTAATTATTCCAATGATTTATACCCAGATGCAGGTATGGGAATGGCATTTAATTTTCAAGAAAGTTCGGATGCAGCGTTTAATTCTAAAAATTTCAAGTTTCAAGCCGGTATTTCATTTCAACACTTGAATCGACCAAAAATGAATTTTACTTCATTGGAGCAGGATAGATTAGCGATAAAAACATTGATTCATGCTCATTCGAGTTTTGGGGTAACGTCTGTTAGCAACGTCGAGTTAACTGTTGCTCAATTTTTCCAAGGCCCACACAAAGAAACGTTAATCGGAACTTTTTTAAAAACAAAATTAAAGGAAGCTTCTCATTTTACTTCACTTGTTTCTGCTCAATACATGACTATTGGAACTTATTTTCGCACTACAATGGACTTTTGCCCTTATTTTGCGTTGGATTTGGGCCCTTTCAGAATGGGGATTGCATATGATTTTAATTTCAGAAATGTCACCAGAAATTCATATCGGCATTCATATGAAATACAACTTGCCTATCTTTTTTCAAAGTGGAATACATTGAAGTTTTAAGTTGCGAAATTGACCATTCATGTAATTCATTTTTTTGATTTCGTTATTAATTGAATTTACGTATATTTAAATCACTAACTTTGCCAAAAAAAAGCTCATGTCCAAAAAGAATTTTATCGTTCCTCACGACTTTTCAAATGTTGCAGATATTGCCTTGACGCACGCTATAGCAACTGCAAAACCATTAAGTGCTACAGTACATTTACTTCACGTGGTTAAAAATGATTCACAAATAGTTGAAGCAGCTAGTAAATTAGAAAAGATTGTGGAAAATTTTCAGTCAGAAGGAGTGGTGATTGTTCCAAATGTTAGAATAGGAAATATATTTGAAGATATCGGTTCTTTCGCTGCCGAACATCAAGCTGAATTAATATTCATGGGAACACATGGTGCTCATGGATGGCAACACATTACTGGAAGCCACGCATTAAAGGTAGTCACGAATTCAACTGTACCATTTATCATTGTTCAGGAAAGAACCATAAAATCAACAGGATATGATTCCATAGTTGTTCCTATGGATTTACACAAAGAAACTAAGCAAAAGTTGTCTATTGTGGCTAGTTTGGCAAAATATTTCGGTTCTAAGGTACACGTAGTTACACCAGACGAATCAGATGAATACCTGCGCCATCATGTGGAATCAAATATTGTGTTTTCAGAACGTTTTTTTAAAGATAGAGGCATCGAAATGACGTCAGCCATTATTTCTAGTAGTGGATTCGATAAAGAAGTTGTAAAGTACGCTGTGTCTGTTGATGCAGATTTAATTGCCATCATGAACCTCAATAAAAACAGTTTTTTAAGTGCGATTACAGCAAACTACGAACAATATATTATTACAAATGACGCATTGATTCCAACCCTAATTGTAAATCCAATTCAAATAGGAACGGAAACTTCGAGTATGTTCACTACTTAAAATATTGCAATACTACTGCCCGCTTAGGCGGGCTTTTTTTTTAACTTTTTTGGTATGTCAAAGCTTACTACTCTTAACGAGTTTATTTTAAAAAATCAAACTGATTTTCCGTTTGCTACCGGAGAACTTTCGCGATTGTTGAACGATATTGCTATTGCATCTAAAATTGTAAGTCGAGATGTTCGGAAGGCAGGGTTAGTTGACCATATCTTAGGCGATCAAGGCGAAAAAAATATTCAAGGGGAGGAGCAGCAAAAATTAGATGTTATCGCTGACAACGCCTTTATTAAAGCATTTGAATTAGGTGGTGAAGTTTGCGGGATTGCATCTGAGGAAAATGATGATTTTGTGGCCTTCGAAAATGAAATTTCCAAAAACGGAAAATATGTGGTGCTGTTTGATCCTTTAGACGGCTCGAGTAATATAGACGTCAACGTGTCAATCGGAACGATTTTTTCAATTTACAGAAGAATTTCTCCTGTTGGGACTAGTGCGACATTGGAAGATATGTTACAATGTGGAACTGAACAAGTGGCTGCAGGATACGTTTTGTATGGGTCATCAACTATGTTAGTTTATACAACAGGTAAAGGAGTAAACGGGTTCACCTTAGACCCTTCTATCGGAGAATATTGTCTCTCGCATCCAAACATGACAATGCCTCAAATCGGCAGACTTTACGCCATGAATGAAGGAAATATTAACGAGTGTGAAGAAGGACTTAAACATTATATCTCTTATTGTCAAAGTAGAGAAAATCAGACTGGTATGCCCTATTCGGGAAGATACATTGGATCGCTTGTTGCAGATTTTCATCGTAACTTGATAAAAGGTGGTATTTACATTTATCCGGATGTTTTAAGTGCACCTGAGGGTAAACTTCGTTTATTATATGAATGTAATCCATTGGCTTTCATTGCAGAACAGGCTGGCGGATTGGCTACAAC